>NZ_JBHUDE010000005.1:0-301291 GCF_042678205.1 Oceanobacillus luteolus | reverse complement strand
AGGCTGTCGCCCCTACGGGGCAACATCCTTTTACATGCCTATCCCCATAGAAAGTGTTCATTCTTATTTAGCAATAACTGTCTATTATAGTTTAGCAGTTACAAACATTGAGAGGTAGTTTCTCTTTCAACATATAGGGAGGTGAAATGAATGGTAACTTTCTTAAGAATCGTAGCGCAATTAGGCACAAGAGCTGCACAATGGGCTTGGGCTAACAAAGGAAAAATCATGGACATGATCTTGAGAGGTCTTGGTATCCAGTACATCATCGATTACATCAATTCTCAAGTTTGATTGTAGTACATCGGGGGTTTAGAGGTAATTTCTCTTTCAAGTTTAAGGAGGTGACATGAATGGCAACTTTCCTAAGAATCGTAGCACAGTTAGGTGTAAGAGCTGCACAATGGGCATGGGCTAATAGGGACTTAATATTAGATATGATCCTAAGAGGACTTGGTATCCAATACATCATCGATTACATCAATTCTCAAGTTTGATTATAGAATATGGGGGTAGAGCCGCAACCTCTATCCCCTATCTTTATTAACCGATAAATGCCCCTATGTTATCCCATTCCCAACTCTATTATATAGATTATATATTACTTTTCCAATAAATATGATGAAAAATCAAATTATTTATTTTATATCATGTCTTTTCATTTTATCCAATTCATCTTGGCTTCTTTTGCGATATGACTTCCGTCCGTATGACCATTGTTGTGATAAGAACAGAAGACCAATCAGTAGGAATAATACGTAAGCTAAGGTACTTTCAATCCGTTCCGTAGCGAACATCCAAGTCAACCAAGATACAAATAGAACAGGGACGATTGCTCCTAAATAAGCATTGCTACGGGACGATAAAAAATACTGTAAAACCAACGCTGCAATAATCAATAAGATAGATGTAAATTCATTCATTTTTCATTCTCCTTTTCTATTTTATATTTATTAATTATAGATTTTGCATCTTCTAAGCTGATACGGTTTTCAATCGCGAGCTGTCTTACATAATTGACTAGGGCTTCCTTTTCCAAGTCCACATTTAAATTAATCTTTTGTATGATGCGATCTAACCGAATTCTTACTGTAGGATAGGAAACTTCGTAATCTTTGGCTATTTGTTTAAGCGATCCCGAGCTCAAAACAAATTTCCTGACAAACTCTACATCTTCACTCTCCAACGATGATATCCAAGTTGGTAGGTCATTGTAAATCATTTCCATTCCCTCCTCACGTTTTTAATATACCACGTTCTTAAATAAAATAAAAGGGTTTTTTACCAAAAACTTAAATATATTTTATTAAATTATAAATAAAGTTAAATAAAGTGTTGATTTTTAATTTAACTTTATGGTAAGGTTCAATTAAGATAATTTTAAAAATATTTTTTTGGAGGCGAAAAAAATGAAAAGCAATGGAGAAGTTTTGTTTTTAGTAATTGGGGTTGTTTTGTTCAGTATTTTATTTGCAGGGAGTCTTGTTTTATCGAATGGAGTTCAAAACAGTTCTGGAGCGGAAGAGTTGGCACAGCAATTCATCAGCGATGAAAATGTAACCGAAGTGACCGCCGGGCAGATCCTGACATTTTTAGAGAATGGTTTCCTATATGTTGGAATCGTCTCCCTCATTTGCGCAGTCATCGGAGTGATTTCGATTGTGTTGATTAAGAAAAGTGGTAACCCGGGTGCTGCAGGAAAACTGTTAATCTCTACAGCTATACTAAGTACCATCCTTACTTTATTTGTAGGCGTCTTGGCTTGTTGTGCCTACCTTATTGCAGGCATCAAAGCCAACGGCCGCAATAAAAGCTTGAAGGCATCAGCATAACGGTTAGTAGTAGAAAGGAGAGCGAAGTTTATGTTTGCCATAACGTGGAGAGAATTTACATCTCAATTTAAAAGTATTCGATCGATCATTATCATCCTTTTTATTTTTGGAGTGACGACCGGTTCAGCAAAGCTTATCAGTCAATTTGAAATGCAACTTAAAGATTTGGGATTGGGAGACAATGCTTATGTCGGTGGATTGATGCTACTTCTATTTGTAGCATCTCCCCTTTTTGTCACGAGTATCTCCCATAGCATCGTCAATAAGGAAGTCGATTCCCGAACCATTCGATTTTTAGCAACAAAAACCTCGAGACAAAATATTATTCTCGGTAAATTTTTAGGCAACTTTTTATTTTGGATGTTCTGTCTAGTGATTGCTTTATTGTTGATCGTTCCGTTTTCACACGCATTTTACTTTTCAGAGTTCATTCAAAGCGTCATCTATGTATCTTATTTCATCGGTTTGACATTATTTCTATCTACCATCATTAGAAATCCGTCTTTAACGATGTTTTTGGGAATCAGTCTTTCTATTGCTTTACCTATTATCGGCATTTGGGGGATGTTTACGAAAAACTTTATCATCAAGTCTATCTCTTATGTCACTCCCTATTTTTACTATACACAGGACCATACGTCCTACACTTATTTTGTGTTAATTTTCACCTTGATCTTTTTAGTATTGAGCTTAATGGTCTTTAAAAGGAGAGATTTGTAATGAAAGCACTTAGCACAAAGGATTTGACGAAAAAGTACGGTAATAAGACCGTCGTTAATCATTTAAATCTTGAAATAGAGAAAGGTAGCATCTTTGGCTTTTTAGGTAAAAACGGAGCTGGAAAGTCTACCTTCATCAATATGATTACAGGATTGACGCTGCCGACCTCTGGCTCTTTTGAGATTCTCGGAGAACAGGGAGATTCATTACACAGAGTAAGACATCGAATTGGAGTGTTGCCGGATTATTCCACTTTCTATGAGAATTTTACTGCTTTGGAGCATCTGAAGTATTATAGTCGAATACTGCGTCTTTCCTTGACTACTAATGAGTTGAAAGAAATTTTAAAGCAAGTTGAATTGGAAGATGCGATAAATGTAAAGACCAAAAATTACTCATTTGGGATGAAAAAGAAACTTGGACTTGCGCAAGCGATCATCAATAAACCGGAGCTCTTATTTTTAGATGAGCCGACATCCGGTGTCGATGCCAATTCCATTTTAAATATCCATACTCTGATTAAAGATATATCAGCCCAAGGCACGACGGTCTTTTTGACATCCCACAACTTAGATGAGGTTGAAAAGTTATGCGATGATATTGCCATCATGAACAAAGGGACAATCCAGACAAAAGGAAGCATGCACCAACTAAGGAGAGAATATCAGGACAATATTTCCGTTTATATTAAACATGATTCCATTTCAGAGAGTAAGCAAATCAAATTACGAACCGAACTCTCTTCATTGGTTAAAAATATGAAAGTAACATCGGATCATTTGGAACTCTTTGTGGAAGATGAAAGTGTCATCCCTAAAATCAACAATTATTTAGTGAGTGAGCAGATCAATATCTACCGTTTAGAAGTAGAAGAGCCATCTTTGGAGGAAATTTTCTTGAATTTAGGGGAGGAAAAATTTAGCGCATAAGAAGTATTATATTCTGCAGTAGAGGTAAAAGGAGGTATAAAAATGTATGTATTAAAAGAACCAACGCAAAAAATCTCACCAGACGCAATAAAAGTATGGAGAATTACGGATGCGTTTCATACTATCATTTTTCTAGGCTTGCTATCCTTTCTTCTCTATTTCGATTATTCCTATCAGTGGCCGAATTGGATAGGAATTGTAATTTATTCCTTGATGGGAATCACCTTTGTTTCCGCCATCATCGAACTAATAATCGTTCCTGTATACAAGCAAAGAACATGGAGATATGAAATTGACGGCAATTGTATACAACTCAAACATGGTGGAGCGTTCAAAAAAACACATATGATCATTCCGATGAACAAAGTATATTTCGTTGATACGTATCAAGGTCCTATCCTACAAAGATATAAGTTGGCGACGGTTAAAATCGGAACGGTTGGATATATTCATGAGATTCCCGGCCTTCCAGAAAGAAAAGCTTCTGAAATCCGTAGCTACATTGCTTCCTTGACGGACTTGTATAAAGCAAAGGAGGCTGCTGATGGAGAAGAACAGCGTGTATGAACAAACTTCTTCTTTAAAGAAGCTGCACCCTATCTGGATAGGTTTTAGATTGTTTAAATCAATAAGAAGTTTGATTCTGTTTATCGTCTTTTTGTTTATCGTTTTGGATATGTCATCCAACTCTATTTTCTCATGGTACGGAACAACTTTAATTGGATTATTCACCGTCTATCAAATCGGAGCATCGGTATTGGAATGGTATCGTTTTGGTTATTATTTTGACCAGGAAGAAATCTATGTCCAAAAGGGCCGATTTGTTAAGATGAAAAGATTTTTTCCATTAGATCTTGTACAAGGGATCAATCAAAACACATTACTGATTCATCGTATGCTGGGGCTCACGTCATTATTGATTGATGTGGGTTCCAGTGATAGAGACAGCTCCATTAAACTAGAAATGATTACGATTGAAGAAGCAGAACAAATTAAAAAAATACTTTCGAAATATGGTAATATCCAAGTAAACGAACCTGTAGCGAGCGACAAAGACCAGAAGGAAGGACATAAGGATAAAAACTTTACCCACCACTATACGATAGAAACCAATGAAATTCTTATTGCTTCCCTCACTTCGCTGCGGTTGCTGTTTTTCCTAAGTGTCTTATACTCTGTTTATTCGCAGTTAAGTCAGTTTCTCCCAATTGAAGAACATATCAATAAAGCTATCGCATATTTCCAGACATCTATACAAATGCTCATCTTGGGAATTGCATTGTTGATCCTATGTTCCATGATCTACGGATTTTTGAAAACATTCATCCAGTACGGTGGGTTGGTCGTCACTTCTGATCCACACCGCATCTATATGGAAAAAGGAATCGGAAGTAAAACCAGTTCTTCCATTCCTAAAGACAATATCCAGGCTTTGAGCATCAACAGCGGCCTCATTCATCGGATGTTAAAAATCGTGAATGTCAGATTGATCAGTGCTACAGATGTAAACGACGAGGATATAAAAGCCTCTAATATCTTATTTCCTTTTATCAATCGTAAAAAAGCTTTTACCCTGGTTCCGGAAGTTGTACCGTCTTTCGAAATTACAGGGAGCATGAGCAACATACCGAAGCGCTCCATCCTGGTGAAGCTGTTAAGGACGATGTATATTTGGCTTTTGTTGCCTCTAGGAATTTTCCTATTCATACCAGGATTTTGGTATATTGCGGTATTAGCTTTTGTCATCACACTGACTTCTCAGATAGTCAGCGGGCTATGCAGCAGCTATTCCCTCAATGGACAGTTTCTACAGCTTAGAAAAGTCGGTGTATCGACTCGGCTCTTTATTATGAGGAGAGATAGAATCGAACGGATCATGCTATCGGAAACGATGATTCAACGAAAAATGGGGTTAGCGTCCTTAAAAGTTACAACGAGAGCGAGACCGACAAAAGTGATAACGATGCATGACGTTCCCATACAAATCGCTTTGCAATGCCAGTCATGGTTTATTAATGAAGATTGATATATGAAGCAAGCAGGTTACTCTAATGAATAGGAGCAACCTGCTTTAATTATTTCACCTTAATTTTTTTGGATAGATTATCTAACAACAAGTATATGACAGGAACTAAAAACAACGTGAAAATACTTGATGTACTGAGTCCGAAGATGACCGTGACAGCAAGCGGCTGCTGCAGTTCTGCTCCTTCCCCTATTCCAAGACTTAGCGGAATCAGCGCGAGCACAGTTGTGAAGGTCGTCATCAGAATCGGCCTTAACCTGTTCTTTCCTGCCTCCACAATAGCCTCCATCCGCTCCATGCCCCGCTCTCTCAACAGATTGGTATAATCGACAAGCAGGATTGAGTTGTTCACCACAACCCCCGCAAGCATCGTTATCCCGATTATCGCGGGAACGGATAATGCAATATCGGTCGCAAATAATCCGAGTAACACACCGATTGCTGACGTCGGTATCGCAAACATGATGATGAACGGATACAGAAAGCTTTCAAACTGGATAGCCATGACGGCATAGACAAGGAAAATAGAAAAGATTAAAGCTAAGCCCAAATCAATAAAAGCTTCTTCCATTTCCTCTGCTTGACCGGCGACTGTATAGTTATAGCCTTCTGGCAGATTCATCTGCGCAAGTCTTGCTTCTACATCCTCTACAATACTTCCCAAATCCCGGTCAATGATTTGGCTCGTCACATTCATTTGCGGCTGCTGATTTTGCCGCATGAGCGCAACGGGGCCTTGGATTTCGATAAATTCAGCAACTTCATTCAGCGGAATGCTTGCACCGGTCGGCGTTTGGATATTCAGCTCCATTAAATCATGAATCGTGCTTCTTTCATCTTCCGGATAGTAAAGCATGACATCGATCTCTTGGCGACGCTCCCGGTATCTTGTGGCAAGCTGACCATTGAAATGAGGCTGAATTTGCCCAGTTATTTGCTGCTCCGTGAGTCCATACATCGCAGCGTGGCCCTCATCAATTCGGATCGTGAGCTGAGGAATCCCTTGAGCCGCTCCAGATGTCGGATTAAGCACCCCATCTACCGTAGAGATTTCCTCGGCCACCTCATCGGCTAGATCTCGAAGGACTTCATGTTCCGGCCCATTGATTTCAATCGAAATCGGGTCGCCAAAATTCATGCCGCTTTCCATCATGGAAACAGTAATTTCAGCACCCGCGATGTCACGCAGGTCCTCCTCGATATTTTTCACAAAATCATTTGTCGAGATATCCCTTTCATCCAATGGAACGAGTTGAATCGTGTAGGTGGCATTATTACTCGATCCACCTCCTGGACCAACTCCATCACCACCGATAGAGAGAAAGCTCACTTCGATATCCTTTTCATAAGCAATCAGTTTTTCATTGATTTGTTCGACGATACCTTCCACATATTCCAGAGAACTGCCCGATTCGGTCTCTACACTAATTCGAGCCTGGCCTTGATCCGAAGCCGGAATGAGCTCGGCGCCAATCATTGGAATAAGTGCAAAACTGCCACATAAAATCAAAAAAGTGATGAGCACGGTTGTTTTCCTGAATTTCAAGGTGCGACGGAGTCCATTTGCGTATTTATCCCGCAGCCAATTTAAGAATCGTTCAAACCAATATGTTTTCCCGTCCTTATCAACGACCTTAGACAATAACTGAGATGATAGCATCGGCACAAGCGTAATCGCCACAACAAGTGAAGCGACAAGCGCAAATGATACCGTCAACGCCAGTGGAGTAAATAAATCTGATGCGAACCCTTCGACAAACACAATCGGTAGAAATACGACGATTGTCGTTGTTGTCGATGCAATTAATGCAGGAGTGAGTTCAGAAGCTCCCTTCGTCGCCGCTTCATACAAACTCGCTCCACGTCTCCGATAAGAATATATATTTTCCAAAATAACGATCGAACTGTCCACCATCATCCCAACCCCAAGAGCGAGACCTCCAAGGGTGAGCACATTCAGCGTTTGACCGGTAAAATACATGAGTGCAAATGTGGAAATGAGTGCAATTGGAATCGACACTCCAATCACGATCGTTGCGCGGATGCTTTTCAAAAAGAGCAATAAAATCCCAATGGCAATCAAACCACCGATGATAATATTCGACGTCACCGAATCGATGGATAGCTGGATAAATTCCGACGTATCGATAATGACGTCCACCGCGACACTTTCCCCAAGTTCTGCTTCTATCCCCGGAATACTATCACGGATATTCGTTGCGACTTCTACAGTATTGGCATCCGTATTTTTCATGATAGACAAAACAAGCGACGGCTCTCCATTGACAAGGGTGAGACTATCACTTTCCTTATATGTATCCACTACTTCAGCGACATCCTCCACAGAAATGGTCGCTCCTGCAGGCGTTTGAATGATTGTTTCCTTGATATCGTCGATAGACTCAATTTCTCCAATCACTCGGAGCTGCAAGTCTTGATTCCCTTTTTCCACCGTCCCTACCGATGCGGAGTTGTTCGTTGCACTTATTGCTTGTGCGACTTCATTGGCACTGATGCCATACTGCTTCAGATCGGTAGATTCCAGGATGACCTGTATCTCCCGCTCCTTGCCACCTTCCACCGTCACCGATGCAATTCCTTCTTGCCGTTCAAAATAAGGGACGACTTGATTTTCAGCTATTTCTGTCAGCCGTTCCGGTTCGCTGCCTGTCAGGCTCACCCACATGACCGGCAATGCATCCGGACTGAACCGGAGAATATTCGGTTCTTCCGCTTCGTTCGGTAAAAAGCCTTTGACCTGGTCGACTTTTTCCCGGACGTCTAAAAGGGCCTGGTCAAGGTCTGTTCCATTTTTGAACATCATGATGACGACAGAGGCACCAGTTTGTGAGCGGGACTGAATCGAGTCGATTCCTTCTATCGTGCTGACCGCTCCTTCAATCGGCCTGCTGATCAGGTTCTCAACATCTTCAGGCGCAGCATCTTGGTAGCTCGTCGCTACGACTGCAATCGGTAATTCAATTTCTGGAAAAAGGTCCACGGCAAGATTACGGAGGGAAACAAATCCAAGCGCAAGAATTGCGAGAACAATCATGACGACTCCTACTGGCCGTTTCACGGATGTGGTTACGAGCTTCATGCTTATTCCTCCTCTTTGACATCTACCTGGTCGCCGTCGGATAAAGTGAGCTGGCCGGTGATGACCACCTCTTCGCCTGCCTCTATTTCCCCTTCAATGGCAGAAGTGTCCGAACCTGTTTCCAGAACGGTGATTGTGCGTTTTTCGGCTTTGTCGTTTGTTACGACATATATAAAGTCTTCATCATTTTCGTGAACGACTGCTTGTGTCGGTACGAGAAGTGTATCTTCAATCACTTGTTCCGGTATCGTAATTCTAGCTACCATACCAGGCAAGATGATATTTTCCTCATTTTCTACAGTTGCCTGGACAGGATAAAGTCCAGAATCATCTGGAGTAAAATCGATTTGTGTGACGGTTGCTGGGAATTCTTCATTTGCGACCTCCACCGTATACGTTTCATCTTTTGTAAGAATTTGTTGGAGTTCTGCCGTTACTGCAAATTCTACGATCATTACGTCCGTATCCGCGACGGTTGCAAAAGGCTCTTCATTTGATACCATATCCCCTTCGGAAGCTTGGAGGCCTGTGATTTTTCCATCTGCAGGAGCAGTGACGGTAGTGCTACCTTGAGCAGTGGAAAAAACAGCAA
This sequence comes from Oceanobacillus luteolus, assembly GCF_042678205.1. Taxonomy (NCBI): domain Bacteria; kingdom Bacillati; phylum Bacillota; class Bacilli; order Caryophanales; family Bacillaceae; genus Oceanobacillus; species Oceanobacillus luteolus. Next base: position 292,092 of record NZ_JBHUDE010000005.1, on the reverse strand, counting down.
TCCGGTCACCTTCTTCAACCGTTTCACCATTTGAGACATCGAGTTCTGTTAATTCCCCAGCAAGCGGCAGAATGATAGGCGTGATTTGATTCGGAATGGCCCGTCCGTACAGGACCCGCTCTAGAATGAAATCTTCTTCCTTCACTTCAGCGGTTTCGACAGCAACGACTCGCTCTTCTTGTTCCACATTAGTCGTATCATCATTCGAACAAGCTGCCAGTACAACCAATAAACAAAACATAAGTACAAACATGAATCGCTTCATCTCAACATACTCCTCTGCAACTTAGTCGGCGGTGGACATGTACAATCCATTTTCCCATCCAATTATACTGTTTTTGGAATTGAATGTCATTGAAGTTGTGCGAATATATAAACGGATAATTCTTTAGGTGAATTAATAAGCCTGATCTTACGTACGATGAACATTCTAAATAACCAGCACAATCATACGTGAGAACTTCTCACGTGCGACGAGCATGCCAAATAACTAGCTCAATCATACGTGAGAACTTTTCACGTGCGATGAGCACGCAAAATCACAGCACAATCAGACGCGAGAACTTCTCACGTGCGATGAAAACGCAAAATTACTGCACAATCAGACGCAAGAGCTCCTCACGTCCGATGAGCACGCAAAATTACTGCACAATCAGACGCGAGAACGTCTCACATGCGATGATCACGCAAAATCACAGCACAATCAGACGCGAGAACGTCTCACATGCGATGATCACGCAAAATCACAGCACAATCAGACGCGAGAACGTCTCACATGCGATGATCACGCAAAATCACAGCACAATCAGACGCGAGAACTTCTCACGTCCGACGAGCATGCCAAATATACTGCACAATCCAACTTCTCCTAAAAAAATAAAATAGCAGAACGACATGAATTTGCGTTCTGCTAATCGTATTGAGCTATGTTTTTTAGCGGTTTTCCTCATCATCATTACGGCCGTTTTCATCAATGATTCCATCGTCGTCAACGTTGCCATCGCCATTACCGTTGCCATCGTTACCATTATTCATACCGCCGTCTCCGCCATTGCCTCCGTTACCGTTGTTGCCGTCCATCATGTCCCCATTATCCTCGTTTTGGTCTAATGGAGTATCGTTCTGGTCGTTGTTGTTATCATCATTGCCCATTGCACATCCAGTGACTAGGGAAAAAGCGAAGATAAGAGAACCAGCGCGGAGAAGCCATTTATTTGTCATTGTAGTATGCCTCCTTTTTTAGTTTGGTGTTACTCGCAATTAGCTTAACCAATTTATAGGAAGTCATACTTTTAATTAATATAATTACTGGATGGCAAAAGTGATTTCCGCTTCACAAGCAAGCTCGCCATCGACCGTTGCGCGTCCTTTACCTTTACCGATCGGCCCTTTCATACGGGTGATTTCCACTTCCAAACGCAATTGATCACCTGGTTTGACCTGGCGCTTGAATCGGCATTTATCAAGTCCAGCGAGGAAACCGATCTTGCCTTTATTCTCTTCCATATTTAAAACAGCGATTGCGCCAACTTGAGCCATCGCCTCAACAATAAGAACTCCAGGCATTACCGGGTAATCAGGAAAATGTCCTTGGAAGAAAGGTTCATTAATTGACACATTCTTAATGCCGACAGCGCGTTTTGCTTCGTCGATTTCAATAATTTTATCAACTAGTAAAAATGGATATCTGTGTGGGATGATTGCTTTAATTTCTTCTGTATTCATGTTTCATTCGCCTCTCTTTAATTAATATGGAAGTGGGACATTGCAGCGTCTCCACCTTCATTTCCTTGATTATATCAGTTTGGATGTTTGACTCCAATAAAAAAAGGTAAAAGAAAGATACAAGTTACTTTACTTGAAACTGAACTTCAGACATAAAAAGGAGGAATTATATTATGCTTTGGACAATAATTGGTATTTTATTAGTACTTTGGATCCTTGGATTTGCTTTTGATGTCGGTGGCGGCCTAGTCCATCTTCTACTAGTCATTGCCCTGATTGTACTGATTTTCCGTTTAGTTACTGGAAGACGAGTCGGTTAACGGCGCTACGTAAAAAATATCTTTCGATTAACATCAAAACTGGGACACGGGGTCTGACCCCTTGTCCCAGTTATTCTTTGATTACAATATCAATGATGTGGCGCCATGTTTCAACTTTAAGAGCGTCGATTGGTGCTCCGTCTCCAAGGACACCGTAACCAATCATTAATCCGGTAACAAGCGCAAAAGCGCAAAGGATAGTGACAATGATGATCCGCAGCCATATCGGGAATACCCGTACCCTTGCAGATTTTTCCCTTTTCTTGCTGCGTTCCTTCTTCTCATCCTGTGAAGCATCCTCTGTTACAGTTCTACGTCGGAAAGATTTCGTCTCCTCGACAGCAGCTGCAGTCCGAATTGCTGCATCTTTTGTAGGACGCGTTTTTTTCGCTCGAACTTCAGAAGAACCGAGTTTTGCATTCGCATCCTTCGCGGCACGTCTATATTTTTGTTTTCCCTTTGTTTTACTGTCAGCATTGTTTTTCTTTTCTTTGACAGCTTGATTGGATTGATTTGTAGACATCGCTCTCGTACTCCCTTAACTTAACTTCTCAATTGATTCACTAGGCCCATCATCTGATCTGTCGTCGAAATTGTCCTCGCATTGAATTGGTAAACTCGTTGCGTCATAAGCAGGTCAGCCATCTGCTGTGCAAGATCCACATTGGATTGCTCCAACATGCCCTTCTCCATCAGGCCTTCCACCACGCCAACCGGCTGGACAATCTCTGCAAAAGTAAACCCTAATTCCCCAAGGTCAGGCAGACTGAATAGATTGCCACCCGCAGCTTCCAACAAATGCGGCCGAGTAATTTCTGCTACTGCTATGGAACCAGCCACTTGCTGCTGGTCGCCTCGTTCCACTATAATTTCCCCATTTTGACGGACTTCAATTCCTGTGAAGCCATTAGCTATGATAATTGGCGCACCATTCTGTCCAAGCACCGGATGGCCATCGCTATTCGTCAGCATAACTTCCTGTTCATTAATCGGGTTTAAAAAGATATTACCATCCCTCGTATAGCGGGTACTTATAATCCCTTGGTCTTCCGTTTGAATTTGGAAAAAATGATTTTCATTCCGTAATGCAAGGTCTAGGGCCCGACTTGTCGTTTGTAGAGCACCTAAAGAAAAATCATTGACGATAGCACCAAGTTTTGCTCCTGTACCTACGCGTACTCCCTCAGGGGTCAATCGGTTCTCGGCATTCGCCGGGGACCGCAAATTATCAATTTGCTGCGTCAACAGGGAAGAAAACTCTGAGTTCCTCGTTTTATATCCTGGCGTTTGACTGTTCGCCATATTATGTCCAATCAAATCTAATTTGTTTTGCAGCTGGTTCATCGTGACTGCTGCTTGTATCATCATTCTTGACATGGTACAACCTCCAAACCCTTTCTAGCCCAGTCTGCCGATTTCCGATACCGCTTTGCCTAAGCTTTCATCGTAAGCCTTTAACACACGCTGATTCAGCTCAAAGCTGCGGTAGGCATTCATCATTTCTGTCATTGTTCTTGCGGCATCCACATTAGACCCTTCCAAAAACCCTTGACGTACGTTGAATTCAGCACCGGCTGGAACCGCTCCAGCCTCTCCGGCATATAAGTTATCGCCTTCCTTGATCAATCCGTTTACATCAGCTGTATACGCGATTCCAAGAGGGACCGTTTGTGTTTCCGCTTGAAGAATGCCTGTATCTGTCACATTAAAATGAGGGCCGCCTGGTTGAATAGGTTCACCCGTACTGCTTAGCACATAATACCCTTGGTTCGTTACGAGATACCCATCGCCATCAATCGTAAAATTCCCATTTCGCGTCAAACGTTCTTCCCCGGCTTCATTTTGCACCCGGAAAAATAATCCGCCATTTTCATCGGGCACATTCACTTGAACAAGTGCAAGATCCGTCCCGATACCTGTTTCACGGATATCACCCTGAGCAAAATCCGGAACGAATTCCTGGACGTAAACACCTGTGTTGATGGAACCGATGGTTTGGTTGAATGGTACTTTAAAATTGTTTTTCGTCGGCAGCTGTTTATTTCCTTGTGCTTGTATCAGCATCTCAGGAAATGATCGAATGGTCGCTTGATCCGCTTTGAATCCAGGTGTATTCATATTCGCGATATTATTCCCCAGCGCTTCCTGGTATCTCTGCTGAGCCATCATCCCACTCGCAGCTGTATAGAATCCTCGTAACATGGGTACTCCTCCTCTAGCCTTTCCGTGTTGCTTTAAATGTTAGCCGATTTGTCTTCTTTCGATTTTATCGATATTTTCCAGCATGATTCCTGTACCTTTTGCCACACAGCTCATTGGTTCCTCTGCAACGAATACAGGGACCTTCAGCTCTTCAGCAAGCAAGAGATCCATTCCATGGATAAGCGCTCCGCCTCCAGTCAGGATGACGCCACGATCGATAATATCAGCTGATAATTCTGGTGGTGTTTGTTCAAGAACCATCTTCGCTGCTTGTACAATCAAAGATACGGACTCTCTTAACGCTTCTTCGATTTCTTTAGAATGAACCGTGATGGTGCGAGGAAGCCCGCTGACCATGTCACGTCCACGAATATCGAGTGACTCGTCTCTTGCATCTGTAAACACGGTAGCGACACTAATTTTAATTTCTTCCGCTGTCCGCTCACCGATCAATAGTTTATATTTTTTCTTAATGTATTGAAGAATTTCTGCATCAAAATTATCCCCTGCCATTTTTATGGATTCAGAGGTAACAATTCCGCCCATCGATAGAACCGCAACATCTGTTGTTCCACCACCGATGTCGACAACCATATTTCCGCTTGGCTGGTAGATTTCCATCCCAGCGCCGATTGCAGCGACTTTAGGCTCTTCTTCCAAGTAAACTTTTTTACCGCCTGATTTTTCCGCTGCTTCTTTAATCGCTTTCTGCTCCACTTTTGTAATGTTCGTTGGACAGCAAATAAGCATGCGTGGTTTAGTAAACAGGCCTTTTACATTTATTTTATTTATAAAATGTTTTAACATCGCTTCTGTAACATCAAAATCAGCAATAACGCCATCTTTTAATGGACGGATTGCTTCAATGTTTCCTGGTGTTCGACCAACCATACGACGGGCTGCTTCTCCGACTTCGAGGACTTTTCCCGTATTTTTATCCATAGCAACAACGGCTGGTTCGTTTAATACAATTCCTTTTCCTTTTACATGAATCAAAACGTTGGCGGTTCCAAGGTCTATTCCAATATCTCTAGAAAACATTCTATCTAGGTCCTCCCAAAATTTAACTGTCTTGCACGTGAATTCACACAATGCTACTAATAACATATTTTATCACAGTTTGGTACAATAAACTTCTTTTATCGAAAATAATTTGTAAAAATTTATCTAGTTCTGTCGAAAGTGGCTGGGAGGTACAGAAGAGTAGCATTGCAGGGTGAAGAAGGAATAGGCGGTAAAAAAACGGGCTACTAATCCTTGTGAGTGACTAGTAGCTTATAGAAGGGTTTTCAATTTCGCGAACTATTGATGGTTTCTCGCTTTTTATATTTCTGTCTCGTTGCTTCACCGCCTCGCAGGTGTCTGATCGCTTTATGATATTCCAGCACTTCTTTCACCTGGTTGGCAAGCTCGGGATTAATTTCCGGTAAACGTTCAGTCAAATCTTTATGGACGGTACTTTTGGACACTCCGAATTCCTTGGCGATTTTCCGGACCGTCATCCTTGTCTCAATGACATGCTGACCAATACGGATTGCTCTTTCTTTGATGTAATCATGCACACCGTTCGCCTCCTAAGTTGATCGTTCTGAGGTGCCGTTTTTTAGCTTTCTGTTCAACTGGGGCAAGGTATATCATTACTGTGAAGTCAACTGATAAAAGTCTACTATGTAATTTTCAGTTATGCAGGTTCTGGGAAGTTTCCACTAATCTCTTTCACCTCAGCGCAAAATCTTTGTTTGGTTTGTAACATTTTATTACAAGCTACACCTGATTATGAATAAATCTTTTCTAGGACAAGGGGTAGAGAGAAGTTTTTTGGATAAGTTGGGTAAATTGGGAGGACATGAGGTGTGGGAATTTATGTGCGAAACTTTATGTATAGAAAAAAAGACACCCTGGCGTAAACGCCAAGATGTCCTTGTCCCAAAATTATTCTTCTAGATTTTCTTCGTCAGAACTTTCTTCCTCAGATTCTGCATCTTCAGATTCCGCCTCTTCACCTTCAGCATCACTGTCTTCGCCTTCATCACTATCTTCTTCTGCAGACTCATCTACTTCATCTGCTTCTTCAGCTGTTGGTTCAGCATTTTCCTCAGCAGATGTTTCGGCATCTTCTTCAGAGCCTGAAACAAGACTGTCTACGGATGCTAATGGCTGATTGACAACTGCTTCTGGGTTAACAGCTTCGTTAGCTTTACGGATTTCAAAATGGACATGATTGCCATTATCTTTTCCGAAGTTATTTTTCCCAGCAGTTCCGATTGCATCTCCTTGTTCCACGCGATCATTCGCTTCTACGGATACTTCACCAAGGCTTGCGTAATACGTTTTTACATCGTTATCATGTGCAATTACAGCAACGTTCCCGAGTAACGGGTCTTCTTTTACCTCGCTTACCGTACCGCTCAGCGCAGCGACTACTTCAAAGCTTTCGCCGTCAGCTGATGTAATGTCAATACCTGTGCTTTGATAATAACGATTGTTGTAATGGATTAGAGCATTTACTTGGTCTGCCTCGTCTGCGTTATAATCAAAAAATTTCGTTACGATTTGTGCTTCTTCAGCGTTTGCGACAGGTAACTGAATTACTTCCAGCTGATCCATTACAGGAACTGCAGAATCATCACTTGGAATTGGAGTGTAATCATCCGTTTGCTCTAGCGACTCATCAACTACTTGTTCGTCCCCGTTATTTGTATACCAGACAACTGCAGAGATTAATAGAGCTGCTAGTACTAAGTAAAGACTAGGGAAGAACCATCTTTTACGGAAAATACGTGTCCAGCGTTTTTTTGGACCGAATTTGTTTTCCTCATTCATTCTTATCACCTCAACAACCATTCTGTTCAGAAAATAGAAAATCTATACATTGATAGTGAAAAATTTTTAAGATTTGCGTATTTTATTGGTTTTTGAGGGGAAGTTAAGCATTTGGGAATAAGTTACTGTGTTATCTAGTAAATTTATTATTACCCAAGGTGCATTGCTATAGTATAGTCATTTTGACATGAGAGGGAGTCTATTGTAAGTTTAAAACGATTGCCAAGATCATTCGTGACATGAGAGACAGTCTATTGTAAGTTTTAAGCGGTTGCCAAGATCATTCGTGACATGAGAGACGTTCTATTGTTAGTTTTATACGATTGCCAAGAACATTCGTGACATGAGAGACAGTCTATTGTAAGTTTTAAGCGGTTGCCAAGATCATTCGTGACATGAGAGACGCTCTATTGTTAGTTTTATACGATTGCCAAGATCATTCGTGACATGAGAGACGCTCTATTGTAAGTTTTAAACGATTGCCAAGAACATTCGAGACATGAGAGACGCTCTATTGTAAATTTTAAACAATTTCCATCAGCATTCGTAACACGAGAGAGACTCTATTAAACGTTTCTGGTAATTGACAAAGAAATTCTTTACTTGAAAGCCACAGCTAAAACTACAGCATTCTATGAAAAGTAATGTAAACAAAAAACCCCGTCTATTTCAAGACGAGGGTTGGGGCTGCTTCATCCAAGGTACTGATTTCTACTCCTTGGTAATAGTATTTAACGATCTCTTCGTAGCTCTTTCCTTCTTTCGCCATGGCGTCGGCGCCGAATTGGCTCATGCCGATTCCGTGCCCGTAGCCTTTTGTTGTAAAAATGAAGTGATCGTTATTTTGTTTGACGGAGAAGTCGCTGGAACGTAGAGCTAGTTTGTCACGCACTTCTCTACCTGTAAATGTATTTCCCTCAATGACAAACTCACTGACACGCCCACTATCATTACGGGCGATGAGAATATCATTGGATTTCCCATTCGGAATATCTACTTCCAAAAGTTTTTCCAATTCATCTTTGGAAAATGTTTCCTGACTTACAAGTTTTGGATTTTCGAGATCCCATGGACTTGGCACACTGCGCAAGTATGGCACTTCATTTTCCCAGTAATCCTCGGAGTTCTCCGTAAAGCCATTACTCATTGAAAAATAGGCAGGCGTGATTGGATCTTCATTATATGTTATGATTTGACCTTTTGTCGCTTCTACTGCTGCTTTAATCTTTTCTAGATTCGTTTCATAATTACTACCCCATTGTTGCTGCAATTCTTGATTGTTTTTATATACCTGATGCTGCACGGTATCTGTAATATCGAACTCTTCCTCTTTATTTCCTCCTAGGAGGTGGCTCACCGTATAAGTGCGGGCGGCGAGGGCTTGAGCCTTTAGAGCTTCCAATTCAAAGTCTGCCGACATTTCTGCTGCAACAACACCGACAATATAATCTTCAAGCGGTACATCCTCCACCACATCTGCTTTCGTGCGCATGACGGCTACAGAAACCGCTTCAGGGTTTTCATCTTCCAATGTAGTTTCCTCGACCGATTCAGTTATTTCCGATTTATTACCTAAAGGCAACACAATCAAACTAGGAACCACGAGTATAAGCGTAAGAAGTAATAAAATCGAAATGATGATTGGCAACCTGTATGAATACTGATGATGTCTGAAATACACTGAACCTTTTGGTTTAAACGAAGGGGTTAGCTTTGTTTTTGCTGATGTGATGGTGCTTTTTCTAAAAGATGATTGACTTTGCAGTTTTTTCTTCAAGTGTTTCTGGAGATTGATTTTTTTCTTTGTACTTTTCACAAATTCCCTCCTTGTTGTTGAGTTCATGCTTACATGCAGATATACACAACGACTTGCATATAAACACTAGCTTAAGTTTAGCAATCTACTATTATATTTATACGCTAAAGGGAAAAATAGACCTGAAAAGTTATGAAAAATTAAAGAAAACAGTCACTTAAAAAGAAAATTACCATATAAATAACCCCTACCGGATATTTTTCTTCTGGTAGGGGTTGTCATGTTGTATTATTTGTTATGATAACTTTGCAATTTTTTCTTCAGCTGTTACAGGAAGTGGCTCGATTACATTGTCGTTTTCGTCCACGCGAACGATGTCTGCACCTAGAGCAGCCAATTTACCAACGATATTTACATAACCGCGGTCCAAATGTTTCAATTGAGTCACTCGAGTACGTCCTTCTGCGACTAAACCAGCTAAGATTAGCGAAGCTGCTGCACGAAGATCTGTTGCCGCGACTTCTGCACCTTGGAGATCATTTAATCCCTCAATGATTACGCTACGGCCTTCAATTTTAATCTTTGCGTTCATTCTTCTAAATTCTTCCACATGCATGAAACGATTTTCAAAAACAGTTTCAGTGAGGACGCTAGTACCGTTTGCTTTTAGCATTAGTGCCATCATTTGGGATTGCATGTCAGTTGGGAAGCCTGGGTAAGGAAGTGTTTTAATATCTGTAGCCTTAAGTTCTTGAGGACCAATAACACGAACTCCGGTTTCCTCTTCCTTAATAGTTACACCTACTTCTTCCAATTTAGAGATAACAGAGCGCAAATGTTCAGTTTCCACGTTTTCAACGAGTACATTACCACCTGTAATCGCAGCAGCTACCATGAATGTACCTGCTTCAATTCGGTCTGGAATAATCGTATGCGTTGCACCGTGGAGCTTTTCCACTCCTTGGATACGGATTGTTTCTGTACCAGCACCAACAATATCGGCACCCATTTTATTCAAGTAATTTGCTAAATCAACAATTTCAGGTTCTTTAGCTGCGTTCTCAATTGTTGTAACTCCATCAGCAAGGCTTGCAGCCATCATAATATTTTCCGTAGCGCCAACACTCGGCATATCTAAATAAATTTTTGCACCTTTAAGACGTCCATCTACTTTCGCTTCAACGAAACCATTACCGACATGAATGTCAGCTCCCATGGCTTCAAAGCCTTTTAGATGAAGGTCGATTGGACGTGATCCGATTGCACAGCCACCTGGCATAGCAACATTTGCATGGCCATAGCGGGCGAGCAGTGGTCCCAGTACGAGGACAGAAGCGCGCATTTTCCGAACATATTCAAACGGAGCCTCTGTACGTAATCTTCTGGAAGCATCAATTTCTACTGTATTTTGTTCTGCATCAAAGGTAACCTCGGCGTTAAGGTTTCTTAGTACTTCGTTGATTGTATAAACATCAGCTAAAACAGGTACATCTGTAATTACGCTTTTGCCTTCACTAGCAATTAAGCTCGCAGCCAAAACTGGCAATACGGCATTTTTGGCACCTTCTACTTTTACAGTACCATTTAGTTGCTGTCCACCTCTTACGATGATTTTTTCCATATTTATAAATCTCCTTCAAATCCTTTTTTCTAGATATTAATATTCATTCATTAGGATAGGTGTGCCTATCGTGTATGCCAGCTTTCCTGAATCCCCTTGAGTCGCGACGATTTGTAAATTATATGGTATACCCTGAATGACAAATTTCTCGTTCCATAGAGGTGTATACCCGTATTTTATTTTTTTATGCTTGGACATTTCGAGTGGATCATCTTGCTCTTCCACATGCTCCAGCTGCAGCGATTCTGTTAATACGTCAATAACCGCTCTATTCTCTATTGTATCATCTTCTATGACCTCAATACAAGTGAATTCATCAGGTTTATCTTGAAAGAATGAATCGTTGAGTTTACCACTTGTTTGATCATATTCCGATTGAATTTCTTCGTTCCAATCGGACCCTTTCATAACAGCTATCAGCTCAATATGTTCAGGTTCTGTCTTTGACACAATAATCGTTTGATCCACATGGATAGATGTTGAATTTTCTTCATCAAACAGAATATATTTTATACTATTTTCATCTTCGGTTCTAGTTACTAAATGACTATTTCGTACATCGTTCAAAATATCGTTGAAATTGGTTTTGGAGATAGATTCTTTAAGCATGACTTCCCAATTTGTAATTGCCCATGTATTTTCTTCTGCGATTTTGGTGAGTGTATGTAGGGGATCAACTGGTTCGTTTGGGGTAGCTCCTGTCATAAACATACTAGTAATGATAAAAAGTAATATTACTGTTTTTTTCATGTCTCTCTCCACCTTATCCTTTGATTATTTTCAGTATGGACAGGTATATATATTTTATTCACTAGATTAGTAGATTGAGAGACCAAAACAGGAGTTTATCCTTGATGAAACTCGGTTAATATAATAAGAGCTCTATGTGTGAGCTCTTTTTAAAATAGATATGATAAATCTTGTGACCAACGGATAATGTCGAGAACAAAGTTACTGACACCAGTACCGATTAATATTGCTAAAAACATGAGGAAAATCCGACCTTCTGTAGAGTGACCTTTGCGGATGATCGGGTCGAAATTCAGCTTTAACATGAGACGCCATGTGAGCCAAATAAAGAATAAATGCGAAATCATGCTAATTAACGCAATCTGACCTATCGAAATCATGGAGGGCTCCTTTCATAAGAAATATTATTGTCGATATTTCCCGGGAAATGAGTTCGGGAAAGAATGACAGTAGATGAGGACTTTTACATATCATTCAAAGAAAAAATCTCTTATAACATAGTGTGTCATAAGAGATTTTGTTTTATTACGACGTCGAAAAGACGCAGGTACTTTTTCGTATCGGCTAGCTTCAGCGACCAGGGACTGTTCGAACTTCATGCGCCTCCAGTCGATAAGTCAACATCGGTTCGTTACCTCACCGTGTTTCCTTTATCTTCTTGCGCCGCATTCCAGTTCGACCGTCCCTAAACGGTCGCTTCAGCTTTTGTATTTACTTCCCACTTACACTTAAGCGGTTAATTGCGCGTTTGAGTGCTAATTCAGCTCTCTGGAAGTCGATGTCGTCTTGTTTCGATTGTAGACGACGTTCTGCACGCTCCTTTGCCTGTTTCGCACGGGCAACGTCAATGTCGCTGGCTTTTTCGGCAGATTGTGCGAGAATAGTTACTTTATCAGGACGTACTTCCATAAATCCTCCACTGACTGCCACTTGGTATGTTTCATTGTTTTTCTTTAACCGTGTGACACCAATGTCTAATGGGGCTACTAAAGGAATATGACCTGGTAAAATACCTAGTTCACCGTTTTCAGTTTTACTAACGACCATTTCATAATCCTCTTCCAGGACTGTACCACTAGGAGTTACAACACTCACAGTTAGTGTTTTCAGGATAAACCCCTCCTAATATTGGTAAGATGGCGGGAAGTATATGAAACTTTCCCCCTTCTTCCATTTATCATTTATTGTTGCATTTGTTTTGCTTTTTCTACAACTTCCTCAATGCTTCCAACTAGACGGAATGCATCTTCTGGAAGATCGTCATGCTTACCTTCAAGGATTTCCTTAAAGCCTCTTACTGTTTCTTGAACTGGTACATAAGAACCTTTTTGACCAGTAAATTGCTCAGCAACGTGGAAGTTCTGAGATAAGAAGAACTGGATACGACGTGCACGTGCAACCGTCAATTTATCTTCTTCACTCAACTCATCCATACCTAGAATTGCGATAATATCTTGTAATTCACGGTATTTCTGAAGTGTACGTTGTACTTCAGTTGCAACTTGGTAGTGCTCTTCTCCAACAACTTCTGGGTCAAGTGCACGAGAAGTTGAAGCAAGAGGATCCACCGCTGGGTAGATACCCATCTCAGAAAGTTTACGGTCCAAGTTAGTTGTTGCATCTAAGTGAGCAAATGTTGTAGCCGGAGCCGGGTCCGTATAGTCATCCGCAGGTACGTAAATCGCTTGAATCGATGTTACAGAACCTTTTTGTGTAGATGTGATTCGCTCTTGTAGTTTACCCATTTCTGAAGCAAGTGTTGGCTGGTAACCTACCGCTGAAGGCATACGGCCTAGTAGCGCGGAAACCTCAGAACCTGCTTGTGTGAAACGGAAAATGTTGTCGATGAACAATAGTACGTCTTGGCCTTGTTCATCACGGAAGTATTCAGCCATTGTAAGACCTGTTAATGCAACACGCATACGTGCTCCAGGTGGCTCGTTCATTTGTCCGAATACCATCGCTGTTTTTGCGATAACTCCAGAGTCTTTCATCTCATAGTAAAGGTCATTACCTTCACGTGTACGCTCTCCAACACCAGCGAATACGGAAATACCACCGTGCTCTTGAGCGATGTTGTTGATTAATTCTTGGATAAGTACCGTTTTACCTACACCAGCACCACCGAACAATCCAATCTTACCACCCTTGATATATGGAGCAAGTAAGTCAACAACTTTAATTCCTGTTTCAAGAATTTCAGTTTCAGTTGAAAGTTCTTCAAATTTCGGTGCTTCACGGTGGATAGGATCTAAACGAACGTCGTTTCCAAGTGGTTCGTCAAGGTCGATATTCTCACCTAATACGTTAAATACTCTTCCTAAAGTAACATCTCCTACCGGTACGGAGATTGGTCTGCCTAAGTCTGTTACATTTGCACCACGTTGTACACCGTCTGTAGATGCCATTGCAATGGTGCGGACACTGTTATCGCCAAGGTGTAGTGCAACTTCTAATGAAAGCTTGCTGTCAACGCCATTAATGTTGACATCTACTTCCAAGGCGTTGTAGATTTCTGGGAGTTGGCCGTCTTCGAATTTTACGTCGACAACAGGACCCATTACCTGTGTAACTTGTCCCTTACTCATGGATTTCCCTCCTAACTTACTTTTCAAATCAACTATTCAAGCGCAGATGCTCCACCAACAATTTCCGTGATTTCTTGCGTGATTGCCGCTTGACGTGCACGGTTATATTGAAGCGAAAGGTCATCGATCAATTCGGATGCATTATCAGTTGCACTCTTCATGGCAGTCATACTTGCTGCGTGCTCACTTGCTTTTGCATCAAGTAATGCGCCGAAGATGAGACTTTCAGCATATTGTGGAAGCAATACGTCTAAAATTTGTTGCTCATTTGGTTCATATTCATATTCGCTGTTAGAATTTCCGACTCCAGCGATATCCTCAATCGGTAATAATTGCTTCTGAGTGACCACTTGTGAAATTGCACTTACATAATGGTTATAGAAAATGATTAATTCATCAATTTCACCATCAGTGTACATTTGCACAGTTTCGGAAGCAATTTCCTGAATTTCAGCATAGCTAGGTTGATCTGCTACACCAAGGATACTTTTTGCAATTGGTAAATTAAGTCTTCTACAAAAATCATAGCCTTTTGACCCCATCACGATGATCGTGTATTCCGATGGGTCGGAATGGCGCTCATTAATTGTCTTTGTAAGATCTCTTAAAATATGACTGTTGTACGCTCCAACAAGTCCTTTATCTGAAGTGATGATCAGATATCCTGTTTTATTGACCTTACGTTTTGTCAGCATGGGATGTGTAACATCTGAGCTACTGTTCGCAATGCTACCGACAACTTCCTGAATCTTTTCGCTATAAGGAACAAAACCTTTCGCAGCGCGTTCGGCTTTACCCATTTTAGAGGCAGATACCAGCTCCATCGCAGCTGTTATTTGTTTTGTCTTTTTTGTAGAATCTATTCTTCCTTTTAGATCTCTAAGTGATGCCAAGCTTCTTCACCACCCTTTCGCAGTGATTTGTGAAGAGGGCTGGCTAGTGAATGCCAGACCTCTTATATTAAAACGGTCGATTACGCATTTGATACGTCTAGCTCCAGTGACCAGGGACTGTCCGAACTTCATGCGCTTCCGGTCGATAAGTCAACATCGGTTCGTTACCTCGCCATGTTTCCTTTATCTTCAAGATATAGGGGAAGTTCGACTAAGAACGCCCCATCCTGGGGCAACATCGAACCACCCCACGTCCTGTGGGGCGCAGTTCGGCCGTCCCTAAACGGTCGATTACGCATTTGATGGTAAGAATGTGTTCTTGAATCCTTCAATTGCTTTGTTCATTTTATCTGCATCAGGCAGTTGGCCTGTAGTGCGGATTTCTTCTAGCAATTCGTTTGCGTTTGTAGCTAACCATATGTTCATTTCTTCTTCAAAACGAAGAATATCTTCGACTGGAATATCATCTAGATAGCCTTTTGTAAGTGCATAAATGATCATTACTTGGTTTTCTACCGCTAGTGGTTTATGCAAGCCTTGTTTTAGTACTTCAACTGTACGTGCACCACGGTTCAGTTTTGCTTGTGTTGCTGCATCAAGGTCAGAACCGAACTGAGCGAAGGCTTCTAGCTCACGGAAGGATGCAAGGTCCAGACGTAGTGTACCTGCAACTTTCTTCATCGCTTTGATTTGTGCGTCTCCACCTACACGTGATACGGATAGACCAGCGTTGATCGCCGGACGTACACCGGAGAAGAATAGGTCAGACTGTAAGAAAATTTGTCCGTCTGTAATGGAGATAACGTTCGTTGGGATATAAGCAGAAATGTCCCCTGCTTGTGTTTCAACGAATGGTAGCGCCGTTAGAGAACCGCCACCTTTTGCGTCACTAAGTTTAGCTGCACGTTCAAGTAGACGTGAGTGCAAGTAGAAAACATCCCCTGGGAATGCTTCACGTCCTGGTGGACGACGTAATAGTAGGGAAAGTTCACGGTATGCGTTCGCTTGTTTCGACAAGTCATCATAAACAACAAGTACGTGTTTTCCGTTATACATGAATTCTTCACCCATCGCTACACCAGCATATGGAGCTAGGTATAGAGAAGGTGCTGGGTCTGAAGCAGATGCAGATACAACGATTGTGTAATCTAGTGCACCATAACGACGTAGAACTTCAACTGTAGAACGTACAGTAGATTCTTTTTGTCCAATTGCAACGTAGATACAAATCATATCTTGATCTTTTTGGTTAATGATCGTGTCGATCGCTACCGTTGTTTTACCTGTTTGACGGTCACCGATGATCAACTCACGCTGTCCACGTCCGATTGGTACGAGGGCGTCGATCGCTTTAATACCAGTTTGTAATGGCTCGAAAACCGATTGACGATCCATTACACCAGGAGCTTGTGCTTCGATTGGACGAGTTTTTGTCGTGTTGATTGGGCCAAGTCCATCAATTGGTTGACCTAATGTGTTCACTACGCGTCCTAATAATTCCTCTCCAACTGGTACTTGCATGATTCTTCCTGTACGACGAACTTCATCGCCTTCTTTAATTCCTAAATAATCACCGAGGATAACGATACCTACGTTACTTTCCTCAAGGTTTTGCGCTAATCCCATAACGCCATTTTCAAATTCTAATAGTTCTCCAGCCATTGCGCTTTCGAGGCCATGTGCACGTGCAATTCCGTCCCCTACTTCAATAACTGTTCCAACATCCGATACTTCGATATCTGTTTCAAAGTTTTCGATTTGCTGCTTTATCAGCTTGCTAATCTCTTCGGCATTAATGCTCATACCATTTCACCCCTATCATCATTTGTTCGCTACTGTTATTTTTTGTTCAAGTCGATGCAACTTGCCACTGATGGAACCGTCGTAAATTGTGTTACCCACCCGAATTTTTATGCCGCCAATTAAACTTGGGTCGATGACATTTTCAAATTCTAATGTGTTTTTTCCGATACGTTTAGCAAAATTCACTCTTAAACCTTGCTTTTCCTCAGCGGATAGTTCACGAACAGAATAAACAGTTGCCACTTCAATTCCCTTCGCATCATTCACATTTTTAATGAAAGCTTCAACAATGGATGGAATAAGCATTGTACGATGGCGTTGTACGAGGAGTTTAATCGTATTGACGACATCTTTATGTAAGCCTTTCAAGCTTTCAGTAATTAGCTTTTCTTTTTGTTCCCCATTCACTCTTGGATGCAATAGGAATGAATTTAATTGTTTATTATCTTTAAAGACTTCACGAACGGCGCGTAAAGATTCTTCATATTGGTCTAGTTCTGATTTTTGTATAGCTAGTTGAAAAAGAGCATCTGCATAACGCTTGGCTACGATTGTTTCACTCATCGCTCTTCTCCTACCTCTTTAATGTAGTCATTAATGAACGCTGCTTGGTCTTGTTCATTGATTTCTTTTTCAATCACTTTACTTGCAACTAACACAGAAAGTGAAGCAACTTGTGCTTGAAGTGCTTGGATCGCTTGATCTTTCTCGTTTTGGATGTCTGCTTGAGCTTGCTTTTTGATGCGCTCAGCTTCCTCACGGGCAGATGCAATGATATCTTGCTCTTGTTTGATACCGGCAGTCTTAGCGTCTTCAATGATTTTCTGTGCTTCTTGTCTTACGTTGTTCAGCTGTGCAGCTGCTTCTTGTGCAGACTTCTCAGCTTCAGCGCGGCTTTTCTCTGCTGCTTCGATTTCACTTGCAACATAGTTTTCACGCTGTTCCATCATATTCATGAGTGGTCCCCACGCAAATTTTCTCAGTAATGCCAGTAAGATGAGGAAGAAGATTAATTGAACGATCATATCGCCAATTCGTAATCCCCCTACTGCTGCACCTACAGACAACATGTCAATGTATGAATGCACTACTTTCACTCCTTTCACGGATTTCGTCTATTGAAAAAAGCGTTTAATCAGTTCTGCTTTAACTTACAGAATTAACCTACATAATCTTACATAAAGGAATGGCGAAGATTCTATTAACCGGATCCTCGCCATCTTCAACTTATTAAGGACGTGTTATTAGCTGCCCATAACCATGAACGCAATAACTGCTGCGATGATTGGAATCGCCTCAACTAGTGCTACAGCGATAAACATTGTACCTTGTAGTGAACCTTTCAGTTCAGGTTGTCTTGCAATACCTTCCAAAGTCTTACTACCTATCATCCCGATTCCTAGACCAGCACCTAATGCTGCTAATCCGATTGCGATTGCTGCTGCTAAAGCTCCCATTTATAATTTCCTCCTTTTATGTTTAAACCCTTTAGTTTTTTTTATTTAATGGTCTTCCGCACTCACTTTATGAGACATGTATACCATTGTTAACATAACGAATACATATGCCTGAATTGCACCGATGAACAATTTGAAGCCCATCCAGGCCAGTGTTGGTAATGCAGCTCCTAAGAATCCAAAAACTCCTGATGCTGCTAGTGAAATAAGTAAAGCTAGTAGAATTTCTCCCGCAAATAAGTTACCAAATAGTCGGAGACCGAGTGTCAATGTGTTGGTGAATTCCTCCAAAATCTTAAATGGTAACATCAACGGAACAGGGCTCACGTATGTCTTGAGATAATGTTTCGTTCCCCGTAGTTTTATGGAATAGAAGTGTGTCAAAATCACGACCATACCTGATAAGGTCAGTGTTATCGTTGCGTCTGCAGTCGGTGATTTCCACCAGAGGTCAGTACCTATCGTGACGACAGTGACTAGCCCTGCTACGTTACTAAACAGGATATAAAAGATGAGTGTCATTCCTAGTGGAAGGAAGACCTTTCCTGTTTTCCAGTCCATTGTGTCGCCGATAATACCCCTTACAAACTCTACGGCCCACTCCATGAAGTTCTGCTTGCCAGTCGGTTTCATTTGAAGATTACGACTTGCCCAAACACAGACGACGAATACTAGTGTGGATATGACTGCGATCATGAATACGTTGGCGAGGTTGAAGTCAAGCCAGGAGATCCCAAAAACATCTTCAACTATTGGAGCTGTGTGATCCAAATTTATCACCCCTTTACATCGATAGTTTTAGATGGCCACCAGAATTGGTGACGTTTTCTTACGTGGTGCAGATAGATACCTTATCTACCAAGAGTTGCTTTTGCATATTAAAGCTGCATGAAGTATGTACATTAGCTATCTTGATTTTTTCTAATGAGAAGGTAATAGATTCCATCAAGAAAAATGATAAGGTAGGATAGCATTAAACCAATTACTACAGCAATAACATGAAAAGATTCTTCAAAACGCATAGCGATTGCTACGCCTAAAACTGCTGCCGCCATTCTTGTGACCGTTCCCAAACTTCCTCGAAATTTACTTTTTGTTGCTGCTTTATCCCCCAGCAATCTTGTCTTACGCTGAAGTACCAACAAATTATAGAAGCTGATCACCCCACCTAACAAGAGTCCATTAAGCTCTCTCATATAAGGCAGAAATACTACTCCGAGTACGACTAGCGCAAGCAAAGTAAGCATGCCTTTCCTCTGTCGTACAATCATACTATCAAATTCAAACATTTTTTCTGAACGCTCCTATAGTGAAACATACGGGAAGGTGGTGATACGAATTTCCAAGCTTAGAATTGTACTTCTACCTATTAACATAGAAGAGATGTACCTTCAGTTGGCCAGAACCTTGCAAGTATCGGCGACTTTTACTATGTATGATGTGAGTCTGCAGAAAGTGTCAACAGGATATTATTCCCTATATGTGTAGTTTTTAACAAACTCCGACTAATTTCTAACATTTTTTCTGAAAAAACCCATACTCACACTAGGTAAGTTTACCTTAATGGCACATGCATTGTCAATTAGAAGCCTTGGATAAATTCAACGGTTTTCGAGCAAAATTTTTTAGCTACTTTACGGTAAAAAAATGCCGGGAAATTCAAGGCGTACAACACTCATTATATAGGAAATATATCGTTGTAAATATGACGTTTTTGTGAACGGGTTTTGACAATTTTGGAAAGTGGGAAAAAGGGAATGGATAGAGGTTTCACTTAGTGTAATAGAGCTAGATACTGAATAATGAGGATGTTTACTCGGGGTTTAAATTTGGAAGCCGGGACCAATAGAAAAATATATCCATTGACCCGACTTCACTATTCAATCGTAATCGGCATTTCACCAATTTGCACTTCTCCATCTGCACTGATGACAATCAACCTTCCGATATAATTACCCGGGGTCAGCTTGTATCGGGGGATCTCCCCTTCATTTGTACCGATTGTCGGCTCTTCTATTTCAATTAAATTTCCACGATATGTCAAGATATCCGGATCGTATAAATCAATCGCGACTGATTTCAGTTCTTCCGTTGCATAAAGGTTATAGCTATAAGTGTCTTCAGAGAATGGTTTAAGGTCGAATTCAATGCCAGCGATTTTGGGTTGGTCTGCTGACTGATTAACAAATAGGTATGGTAAATGATATGTTTTGTTTTCTTTTTTCTCCTTCAAGGTCAAAAAGCCTTCATGCACACCATCAGGCAACCGTGAACTGCTCACCTTCAACTGGACTTTCAGCTCATGTTTCTCCTTTGGTTCAACGGTAAACGATAGTGGGAGCTGCCATTGAATACCGGATTGCTGCTTTGGATACTCGAAAGTGAACTCCTGCGTTTCATCTGATAGGTTTTCAATTGTTACGTTAAATTGCTTTTCTTCATGCCGCTCCGTAATTTTTCCAGCTTCCAACGTTCCATCATAGATGACAGTACGAGTATTTAATGCTTGTTCAGGCTGGATGAGCCCGTGCCCTTGGGTAGACGGAGTATGAAATTCGCCAGCTTCTGTACGCAATGGTTCTGCCGTCGTTTGAAGTGCACTATATATTTTTTCTACATCCCAGCTTGGATAGGCTTCTTTTAGCAGCGCAATGGCACCCGTGACATAAGGGGCTGCCATGCTCGTACCATTGAAGCTTTCATAGCCACCAGGAACGGTACTTTTTATTGCGGTCCCAGGGGCAGTGATATCCGGTTTAATTTCCCAGTTAACCGTGACAGGTCCGCGGGAACTGAAGTCGGCAATTGTTGTGTCCAATTGTTGATGATTCGTTGCGATATATTCCTCGCTTTTGTTAAGGAGCCACTCCCCATCTTCCTCTGAAATTCCTGCAACAGGAATCTTAATTGCTCCATCATTGTTTTCGATACCACCATATAACGGACCAGGTTCATTATTATAGATGAGGACGGCAACCGCTCCTTTTCTCTGTGCTTCAAGTGCGTAATCACGAAAAGTCGTCACATCACGCTGAAATAGAGCAATTTTTCCGTTCAACTCTTCGGCCTTATCACCTTGGACTATTTTATAATCCTTTGTAAGATCCCAGGATGTTGCACCTTGCATCGTTGCAATCTGGATGGCTTTCCTTTCTCCTTCATGGTAAAGATACGGCACACTTGTAGGCGCTTGAACCGCCCCAACAGACAGGGCATCCGCGGCAGTTGCCGGACTTCCGACCGTCCATGGATCTGGCCCACTATTACCATTGGCTATGACAACCGGGATACCAAGTTCAACCGCTTTGTTAACCGCGACACTCGTCGGGTAATCAGGACCGTTCACACTATTACCAAGGGACAGATTAATAATATCCACTTTATCCTGCACGGCTTGTTCAAGAGCTGCAAGGACATGGACGGTCGAACCAAATCCCCCAGGTCCGAGAGCACGATAAGCATAGAGCGACGCATCCGGTGCAATTCCTTGCATTTCACCATTCGCAGCGATGATTCCTGCGACATGCGTTCCATGATTCGTCGGCATCCCCTCTTCAGGCAGTGTCTCCATTGGGTCCTCATCAAAATCAACCAAATCCTGGCCGCCTTTAAAATTTTCTTTTAAATCTGGATGGTTATAATCCACTCCCGTGTCAATCACCGCAACTTTTATATTTTTACCAGTCACATCACTTGTGATGGGAGCAGATTGGATTTTTGTTTCTTCTGAAGTTCCTGCAGGCAACGTTTGATAATCTTGGACATGATGGACCCCTTTAATAAAATCAACCGTGTGCATCCGCTTCAAGTGTTCCGCCTTGCCTTGAATGGCCAGTCCGTTAAAAAGAGTGGAATAGGTAGCGACAACTTCGACAAATGGATGATTTTTTTCAATATACTCCTCGTGCTCGTCGACATTTCCTTCTACTTCAATGATTACTGTTTCAAGTTCGGAAGCATACACATTGGAATAAAACAGGAGGAAAATGAACAGAAAAAATATGATTCGCTTCATATACGTTGCTCCTCTTTTTCTTACTCTGCTTAGTTTTGATTAAACGAGGAATTCTATGTATAAAAAAGACTTGTAATCCTTTAAAAAGATTACAAGTCCCATCATTTTCACTATTATTTTGTACCGAATAAACGGTCTCCAGCATCACCAAGACCTGGAACGATATAACCATTCTCATCTAACTTCTCATCGATTGCAGCGAGGTAAATATCCACATCAGGATGTTCTTCTTTAATGACTTCCACACCCTCTGGCGCAGCAATTAGACACATGAGTTTCACATGTTTTGCTCCACGCTTTTTCAGGGAATGGATTGCATCATTTGCTGAACCTCCTGTTGCAAGCATCGGGTCGATGACAATCAATTCACGCTCAGAAATATCAGAAGGAAGCTTAATGTAATATTCCACAGGTTTCAATGTTTCCGGATCACGATATAGTCCAACGTGCCCGACTTTGGCTGCAGGAATCAATTTACGGACTCCATCCACCATTCCTAGTCCTGCACGAAGAATTGGAATAAGACCAATTTTCTTACCGGAAAGTTCTTTTGTTTTAGCCGTTGTTACTGGTGTTTCCGTTTCAACTTCCGTTACAGGAAGATCTCTTGTAATTTCAAAAGCCATCAGCATCGCAACTTCATCAACTAACTCGCGGAACTCTTTTGTTCCAGTGTTTTTATCACGAATACGCGTTAATTTATGCTGAATTAACGGATGATCCAATACGAATACTTTACTCAATGTAGATCACTCCTTCAAATTTTCATATCTCTAAGATTGTACAGAAAAACGACAAGTTATTCAAGCTTGATTGGGCATATTATGTCACATTTTATCGAAAAGCTTTCATGGTGGAAATCATGGGATATTGCTTCAGCATTTCTGAGAGTTTAATAGATTGTGAGGGCTGATTTGAGATGAGTTTCTTCCATTCATGTACTTTTAGCGCTTGTAAATGCACGAGCGATACAGAAAAATTCTGATTCATGTCTTTATGGTAGTAATAAGGACTCGAACGATCATGTAAAATTTCCATTCGGGACTTTATAGTGCTTATAAGGACTCGAACACTCGTGCAAAACTCCAGTTCGGGGCTTTATAGGGCTTATAAGGACTCGAAGCATCGTGCAAAACTCCACTTCGGGGCTTTAAAGCGATTATAAGGACTCGAAGCATCGTGCAAAACTCCAATTCGGGGCTTTATAGGGCTTATAAGGACTCGAAGGCTTGTGCAAAACTCCAATTCGGGACTTTATAGCACTTATAAGGACTCGAAGGATCGTGCAAAAATTCCATTCGGGACTTTATAGCGCTTATAAAGACTCGAAGGCTTGTGCAAAACTCCAATTCGGGACTTTATTGGCACTTATAAGGACTCGAAGGATCGTGCAAAAATTCCATTCGGGACTTTATAGCGCTTATAAAGACTCGAAGGATCGTGCAAAAATTCCATTCAGGTCTTTATAGGGCTTATAAGGACTCGAGCACTCTTGCAAAATTTCCATTCAGGTCTTTAGAGAGCTTATAAGGACTCGAACACTCTTGTAAAACTTCTATTCGGGTCTTTATAAGGCTTATAACGACTCCAACGCTCGTGCAATATTTCCATTCGAGGTATTATAGCGGTTATAATGAGTGCCACTTGCAAATACACCCTACCAAAAAGAAAAACCCGCTTAGATTGCTCTAAACGGGTCATGTTAATTAGTTATTATATAGCGGGAAGCGTTCCGTCAAGTTTAGTACGCGCGCTTTCAAGTCATCAAGAACTTCTTGATTTTCGTGGTTTTTAAGAGCTGTTGCAATAATATCAGCAACTTCTTTGATTTCCGCCTCTTTGAAGCCACGTGAAGTGACTGCTGCCGTTCCAATTCGAACACCACTTGTCACAAACGGACTCTCAGTATCAAATGGAATTGTGTTTTTATTTGTTGTGATTAGGATATCATCCAATACTTTTTCAGCATCTTTTCCAGTAAAGCCTAGTGTTTTCACATCTAGAAGCAGAAGGTGGTTGTCCGTTCCACCTGAAACGATGCGCACTCCTGCGTTTGATAATTCTTCAGCAAGGACAGCTGCGTTTTTAACAACTTGTTTCGAGTATTCTTTAAAGTCATCGGAAAGTGCCTCTTTAAATGCAACAGCTTTTGCTGCAATCACATGCATTAATGGACCACCTTGCATGCCAGGGAAAACTGAACTATCCACTTTTTTCGCAAATTCCTGTCTTGTAAGAATGACACCACCACGTGGACCACGTAGTGTTTTATGAGTCGTTGTCGTCACAAAGTCTGCGTATGGTACTGGATTAGGATGCAAACCAGCTGCTACAAGTCCTGCAATGTGCGCCATATCAACCATGAGGTATGCATCTACTTCATCAGCGATTTCACGGAACTTCGCAAAATCAATGGTACGAGAATAAGCACTAGCACCAGCAACAATCAGCTTCGGTTTAACTTCTTTCGCTTTAGCTAAAATTGCATCGTAATCTAGTTGCTCTGTTTCTTCATCAACACCGTATTCTTCAAAGTTGTATAATTTTCCACTGAAGTTCACTGGGCTACCATGTGTAAGGTGACCACCGTGACTTAGGTTCATTCCTAGTACTGTGTCGCCTGGCTGTAAAACGGTTGAGTATACCGCCATATTCGCTTGCGCTCCAGAGTGTGGCTGAACGTTTGCATGTTCCGCCCCGAATAATTCCTTCACTCGATCACGTGCCAAATTTTCCACTACATCAACAAATTCACACCCACCGTAATACCGTTTACCTGGATAACCTTCCGCATATTTATTCGTTAAAACCGAACCCATCGCTTCCATAACAGCTTCAGATACAAAGTTCTCAGAAGCGATCAGTTCGATATTATCCTGCTGACGCTTTCTTTCATTCTCCATTGCTGCAAAAACTTCTGGATCCGCTTCTCTTACTGCGGCTTGCTTTACTACTTGCTCCATTGTACAGTCCCCCTTGCATGTAATATATAATGTAGTAAATTTTATAGTAAAAAGAACAAATTGTTCTCTACCAACTAACTATTGTATTTGGCACGTTCTCCACCAATTAATTTTGGTCTGGTACGCGCTAAACCAATTCTTGCTTCCCCAATATATTTTTTGCTAAAACGAAGTGGAACAGCGACTTGTTTCAAATGCATTCCAATCATCGTCTCACCAATATCAATGCCAGCATGCGCGCGTGAACGCACAGACTCAACAACGACTGGATCCTTCATATGTTTATAAGCATAAGCTGCCATCGAGCCACCTGCTTCTCGCACCGGAACGACAGTCACTTCATCTAAATCAAATGCCTCCATTACTTCCCGCTCCACTACAAGTGCACGGTTAAGGTGCTCACAGCACTGAAAAGCAAGATGGGTTCCCGTTTCTTCTTTCAGACGGTTCATTTCATCATAAATCAGTTCGGCAATCTCTTCAGTACCTGCTGTACCAATTTTCTTACCAGCTACTTCACTTGTTGAGCAACCAATGACAAATAGTTGTCCTTTCCGTAAGTAGTCTGTCGTAAGCCATTCATCAACGATATCTTGGAGATCTTGTTTTATTTGTTCTTGCATTATCGGTTCACCTCCAATATTGTAAGACCGTTCGGGAGTGTTGGTATTTACTTTTGTCCCTAAACGGCCGCTTTCGCTTTGTTGCGGCTAGCTACAGCGGCCAGGGACTGCCCGAACTTCATGCGCCTCCGGTCGATAAGTCAACATCGGCTCGTACCTCGCTGTGTTTCCTTTATCTTCCTGCACCGCATTCCAGTTCGGCTNTTGGTATTTACTTTTGTCCCTAAACGGCCGCTTTCGCTTTGTTGCGGCTAGCTACAGCGGCCAGGGACTGCCCGAACTTCATGCGCCTCCGGTCGATAAGTCAACATCGGCTCGTACCTCGCCGTGTTTCCTTTATCTTCCTGCACCGCATTCCAGTTCGGCCGTCCCTAAACGGCCGCTTTCGCTTTTGTTGCGGCTAGCTTCAGAGGGCAGGGACTGCTCAAACTTCGTACGCTTTCAGTCGATAAGTCAACATCAGCTCCAAGTCTAAGGATGCCCGACTAAAACCGGGCTAAAGCCCAACGTCGGATACCCCCTAAAGGGGCATGTTTCCTTTATCTCCTTGCACCGTACTCCAGTTTGAACGTCCCTAAACGCCCTCTTCAGCTTTTGTATCTACTATACTACTTATTTGTCTTCATAGGAATGGATTTTTTCAATTCGGCGGCTGTGGCGGTCGCCTTCGAATTCGGTTTCGAGCCAGATTTTGGCGATTTCTCTGCCCAGGCTTGGTCCGATGACTCGTTCTCCCATGGCAAGTACATTTGAGTTATTATGCTGTCTTGTAGCACGGGCACTGAACATGTCGTGCACTAAAGCTGCGCGGATTCCTTTTACTTTGTTGGCAGCAATCGACATGCCGATTCCTGTTCCACAAATGAAGATTCCGCGGTCAAATTCACCACTTGCAATCCGTTCAGCTGCTGGTAAAGCATAGTCCGGATAATCGACAGATGTTGTACAGCTTGCACCTGCGTCCTCGTACTCAATTCCCATCTCTTCCAATAAATTCGCTACTTCATTGCGAAGGGTCATTCCTGCGTGATCACCTGTAATTAAAACCTTCATATCTTTCATCCTTTCCACTAAAGTTGGAATTGGTTAATTTGTTTCTTCAAGCGCATCGCATGTTCTTCAATATCAGCAGCCAAGCGATCCACTTCTTCGATACTGGCCACCTGTTCTTGAATAGCGGCGTTCACTTCTTCAGCACCAGCTGATGTTTCCTCAGCAATTGCTGCGACTTCTTGAGATTCACGGCTCGTATCTTGAATCGACTCTAACTGCTTATCTACAAGCGTGGAAATCGTTTCAATTTCTGATGCGACTTCCATGACGGAATTGGACATTTCTTCAAAGGTTGTATTAGTTTTTTGCCCATTTTCCGCTTCTTTATTTGCAAAAACAACATTCTGATTTATATTTTCCACAACGTTTTTCACATCATCTTGGATGGCGCCAATAAGCCCCGATATTTGCTGAACTGCTTGGGCACTTTGATCGGCAAGCTTCCGGATTTCTTCCGCCACAACGGCAAATCCTTGCCCATGCTCACCCGCCCTTGCCGCTTCAATGGATGCATTCAACGCTAACAAATTCGTTTGTTCCGCAATTTCTCCGACCATCGTGATAATCGATTCAACTTGAAACGCATTTTGTTTCAAGTTATCCACATTGGTTAATGACTGCTGCTGGTCCTTGGCGATACGGTCGATCCCTTCCACAAGCGTACTCACCACCTGCTTTGTCATATTCAGTGTGTCGAGCATTTGGTCTGATTTATTTTTCGACTCTGCCGCCCGGTCCTGAACTTTCATCGCAAGGTCAGAAGCAATTTCAACAGATTCTGCTGTATTTTGAATAGCCTCCGAAGAATTCTCCGCTCCTTGTGAAATTTCACTAATGGAACTACCAATTAGCTGCGAATGGGAAAAGGCTGTGCTTGATGCCTGTTTCATCTGGATAACAGCTTCATTCGTTTTATCAAAATTATCATCGATATTTTTCACGATATCATTCAAATTCGTAAGCATCGCGTTAAAGGATATCGCCAATCCACGTATTTCATCATTCGTTTTTGGAATTTCCACTGTTTGATTTAGATTACCCTCTGCAGCGATATTTGCAACTTTTTCGAGATTCTCAATTGATTTTGTAATAAAGCTCGCAAAGAAATAGGCAAGAATTCCTGACCACATAATTCCTAAGACAAAGGTTATGATGGTAAACCATTCAAGACTAAAAGGTATGTATTCTTGGAAAAAATCATATAAGAAAAAAATAAAGACAAAGGAAGTGCCATAAGTAATTATTGCTAATAGAGTAGTGAATAAAACGAGCTTTTTCCTGATGCTGAATGAATATTTCCTCTCCATGAAGCCTTAATCCTCCTTAGTTGCATCGAGCTTATCAATAAGCCTTTCAATTTGTTGTTCTAATTCGATTCTTGTAGCACGGTATAGGTCTAAGTCACCCCCATATGGATCGGAAATATCATAATTATAACTTGCTGCTTCCAATTGTTGGAGCTTATCCACTTCTTCACTTACAAGTTCATCCAACTTTTGTTCAAGCTCTTCGCTTGTAAGTTCTGGATTTTCTGCAATGAACTTGCGACGTTTATTTTCGATTTGAAGCTGTAACTGCTGAATTTCTTTTTCACTCGAGGTTGAAATATATTCTTTAAGCGTATAGATTTTTTCCTGGTGATCAGGATGCTCCATGATCAGTAACTGTTTATGTTGGGTAGTCATCGTTAACACAAGACTAGACCAATCCAGCAGTTCTCCTGTCACTTTTTGTGCTTGGTGATTCAACGTAATGTTCTCTTCATCTAAAGCTTGTAGTGCTTGAGGACTTGCCGGCGCACCATCCGCCGCAAAAACACCTGCCGATTTCACATTGATTTGCGGAGATTTGTCGCGCAGCAACGCCTCAGCCATCGGACTTCGACAAGTATTACCAGTACAAACAAATAAAATGTTCATCAACAAACCTCCATTATTAAAAACGGGAATACGTTCCACCCGTAAACATATTAGAAAAAATCATACATCTACTATAAATATATCATATTCTTATCGAGTCGGATAGAGGATTTAGGGAAGAGATTATGCGGGAAAAATGGGTGGTTTTGTACTATTTTGGATAGGAATTTTGAGGTAGTCCGGGTGGCGCTAGTAAACTACTGGATTTGAAAATTCTGCTTGCTTTAGGGTGATTAAAGCGAGGATGAGCGACTGAATACACGAATTAGTTTTCCTTTCAGGCATTTAGATCATAGATGAGTGACCGAATTCACGAATTAGACTTCCTTTCCGGCGTTTAGAGCATAGATGAGTGACCGAATTCACGAATTAGACTTCCTTTCCGGCGGTTAGAGCATAGATGAGTGAGCGGATTCACGAATTAGATTTTCTTTCGGGCGTATAGAGCATGGATGAGCGACCGAATATACGAATCAGACTTCCTCTCGGGCGGTTAGAGCATAGATGAGCGACCGAATACAAGAATCAGACTTCCTTTCGGGCGGTTAGAGCATAGATGAGCGACCGAATATACGAATCAGTCTTCCTTTCGGGCGGTTAGAGCATAGATGAGCGACCGAATACACGAATTAGATTTCCTTTCGGGCGTTTAGAGCGTAGATGAGCGACCGAATACACGAATCATTTTTCCTTTCAGGCGTTTAGAGCATGAATGAACGAACGAAATCAAAATCACACGTTAATTTAGCATATGAAACATCCAATAAAAAAGAAAAGACCCTCCAATCATGAAGGATCTCTTCAAGCAAAAAGCACATATAAACCAAAGCCGACAAGGATGCTTCCACCAAGCAGTTCACTATATCTACCTAAAACCCCTTGGACGTGGCGCCCAATCAGTAGTGCGAGACCTGATAGAAATGCGCTTGAAAGGCCAAATAATATGAGGGCAAGTACCACTTTTACCCCTGCGAGTCCGAGGCCGAATCCAACTGTAAAGCTGTCCATACTTACCGTAAAGGCAAGAATGAGTAACCCGATTCCAATTGGTTGAATAAGCATTTTCTTTTCTTCGGTGAACGCACTGAAAAACATTTGGGCTCCTATGAAAATTAGCAGCATGCTGCTAATGAGTTGTGCATAACTTTCAAATGGTGCCGATGCCATTTTTCCTAACAGGATTCCGATAAACGGCATGATGATATGAAAGGCACCAATGATTAAACTTATCCACAAAATTCGTTTGAGCCTTAACTGCTGCATTCCGAGGCCTAAACATACGGAAAAGGCGTCGAGTGCCAATGCTTGAGCCATGAAAATGAGTACGAGCAATTCGCCGATTGAATTCTCCAGCATTCATCCCCCCTTGGACATGCTTATACACTATATGCAAGCTCCCTTTGGGATATGCTGGAAGTTAGTCAATGTACGTGGTCATTGCTTTTCTCAATCGATTCATAACCGCTTGTCCGATTCCCGAATCCGGAAAAACTTCAGAAATGATGACATCTGCGTCCGTCTCTTTCACTTTTCTTAAATTATCGTAAAGCTTATTGGCGACGTCTTCCAGGCTGGATCCAAGACTTAGCCTAATATCTGCCCTAACTTGTTCTAGCACTTCATCACGAGCAAGTAAAGCAACCGTCTTTCCTTTTGACTTTTCCTCATCAATAACACCTTGAATTCTCGAAATATCCCCATCCACAAGCCAAAGTGGAACTTCTGGAGAATAATGTTTATATTTCATTCCTGGGGCGGTAGGCTTATCCACATTTTTTTCAAACGTTTCGGCAACGGGAACAAATTTTTCAATCTGTTCTTTCGTAACCCCGCCCGGTCGGAGAATAACGACATCATCCTCACGGCAAGCAATCACCGTGGACTCTACACCTACCCCGGTAGGTCCTCCATCGATGATACCTGCAATTTTACCATCCAGATCTTCCGCGACGTGGCCCGCCGTTGTAGGACTTGGCTTACCGGAAAGATTTGCACTTGGTGCAGCTACCGGAACATCACATGCTGTGAGCAGCTCAAGTGCGATAGGATGATCCGGGATACGCACAGCAACTGTGGATAATCCGGCAGTGACATTGGGGGCGCAAGTTCCATTGCTCGGAAGCACATACGTCAAGGGTCCAGGAGAGTATGCAGAAATTAAATCTTCCACATAGCCTGGTAGTTTATCCAAAAGTTTTCTTAATTGTTCCATAGTTGCGACATGAGCAATTAATGGATTATCTTGTGGACGACCTTTCGCTTGGAATATTTTTGCGACAGCTTCTGCATTAGTCGCATCTGCTCCCAATCCATAAACCGTTTCGGTTGGAAAGGCAACGGTTTCTCCTTTTTTGAGAAGTAAAGCGGCCTCTTGGATCGCTGATTCAATATTTATTTTGTCATTCATTAGATTCCATTGTTTTGTTTTCATATAAACCCTCGTTTCTCTGTTTACAGTTTAGTTGATTATCCGTATTTGTGCAATTTAGGAATGTGATTGACTTTTCCACAAAAAAACCTGTGGTAAATTATCCACAGGTTTCTATATAATAAAAGGGGGAGGAATCAGCTTTTTTATATAAATACTATATTTATCAACAAGTTATTCACAGATAATTGTGAGTAATATCAGCACATGTTCAGGAGACCTCATAGCTCCACCAACTACCTGCCCTTGAAGGGTTTTGCGGAATTTTGATTTGCTTTTTCTCTTGTCGGAAATCAAGAGCTTCCAACAAGATATCCACAACCGGTTGGTGACTGTGGACATATACCGCACTCGCCCTTTGCTGTTTAGCAATTTGAAGAATAGTTTCTAGCAATACTGGTAGTTTCGCAGCATGTGACTGCGTAATGTAAAGTTGCTTCAGCCAAAGTCCACCAGACTCCAGTTCATCAAGTATAAAGCTCGCCTCAATTTGACCATCAATATCTACAACAAACCCTTTATCCACGAGGAGTTGCTTATCGATATTTTGATTTCTACTGAGAAAACTATCAAGCTGCTCGTAGGTTGCTTGTTTAACAGGCATTATTTTCATTCGATTCACCTCAAAAGATTAGTTTATTTATGAAATATAAGTGCAGAGGAACGATCTATAAGTGACTCTATTTGCCTTAGCTCTTACGGAAGAATCACTTTGAACTATTCTATGATTGAAACAGAAATTCTATGACCAACCTAGCCATTCAAATAGAAAAAACTTTACTTCTGTCTCCTGCTCTTCTTCCTCTTCTATTTCTACTTCACTTTCCGTTTCTGCATCTTTTGCCTCGACGGTTGTACCGAATGAAAAATCCAGGAAACAGAGCGGCGGAAAGAGCACACACCACCAATTGGAACCATTTCCTTCGCCTAGTGTAATCAAAATTGCCTCGTATTCACCAGCTGGATAGAGATAATCGCCATAAAGCTTCATTGGAAATGTGACATTTTTTCCATACTCGACGCTGTACTCGTTACTATCACCTTCCTCAACAATGACATCGCCAACAATTTGCTCTATTTCTGGAAGACGCTCTTGGATAAGCTGACGAGCTTCCTCGATATCGTCTATCTGTGCCACCCACTCACTTACCTCTTCACTAACCCGGTCTCGCACGATATGCTTCAACTGTTGATCGGATTCTTGGTCACTGTTTGCAAGAATTCGAAGTCGTATCGCTTCATCCGGGATGACTTGGTAGTCCATTTCCCCATCTGTAGCTTGAGTATTCAGACCAGCATAACTTATTAACAAAATAATTAATATAAGAACAAAAAATACTAGTTTTTTCATTTTCGCTACCCCTTTACTACTGAACTATCCACAGTATGGCCAGAGGATCGAAAATTTAAACTAGTATTCTAGTAAAAAATAATAGGCATTGATGTTTTGTAATATCTCCAACTTTTTTAAAGTGGAGTATTGCTAGCACGCCAATTCCTTATTCCGTTTATTCAGAAACTCACTTTATAAATTTAAAGTTTTGCGATAATAATTCTGTTTTTCCCATTGATATCTTGGATGAGTTTTACTTCACTTTGTGGAAAACTGTCCAGCAAAAGCTTTTTGACAGCCTCACCTTGTGTATAACCAATCTCTAAAGCAATCAGCCCATCTTCTTTCAACACTGATTTAGCCTGTTTAATTATCTTTTTGTAAGCTGCCAGTCCGTCATCTTCAGCAAAAAGTGCAAGATCTGGATCATATAACTTAACTGTATCCGAAAGCTCTTCTCTTTCACTTTCCGCAATATATGGTGGGTTAGACACAATGATATCCACAGTTTTCTGTTGATAATTTAGTGGTTCTAAAAAATCACCTTGATGGAAAGTAACATTTGCTTGCAAACTGGCCGCGTTAGCCTTTGCAACTTGAAGTGCTTCTGGGGAGATGTCCGTTGCTAACACCTCGACATTCGGAAGTTCCAAAGCCAAAGTAATTGCTATCACGCCACTCCCTGTTCCAACATCAACTAGCCGCAGATTTTGATTCGGAACTTTATCCACAGCTTGTATCACATGTTGAACAAGCTCTTCCGTTTCCGGTCGAGGAATCAGCACATGTTCATTTACCGAAAACCTTCTTCCATAAAATTCTTCATAACCTGTAAGATGCTGGAGAGGGATTCCGGTAGTTGCATGCTTTTCAATATCAGCTTTAAATGCTTCATAAACTTCGACAGGAATATGTTCCTGCATGTTCATGAAAAATTGTGACCTTGTGACACCAAGATGATGTTGGAGGAGCAGTTCAGCAACCCGCGATTCGCGATTGTTTTCTTCTAAAAAAACAGAAGCCCATCGCAGGACTTCATATTGTTTTTTCATCATATTATTCACCAATTTGCTCTAGTTTTTCAGTTTGTTCTTCTAGAATCAGTGCGTCGATGAATTCATCCAGTTTTCCGTCTAGAATTTGATCAAGCTTTTGGATTGTAAGTCCAATGCGGTGATCGGTTACACGGTTTTGCGGGAAGTTGTACGTACGGATACGTTCTGAACGATCTCCCGTTCCAACAGCAGATTTACGGTTTTCATCGTATTCCGCCTGAGCTTCCTGCTGGAACTTATCGTAAACTCTCGCACGAAGAACTTTCATCGCTTTTTCTTTATTTTTAATTTGTGATTTTTCATCTTGAATGGAAACCACAATTCCCGTCGGTTCGTGGGTAAGACGAACAGCAGACATTGTCGTATTTACACTTTGCCCACCAGGTCCACTGGATGCGAATGTGTCAACACGGATATCTTTTTCGTGGATATCGATTTCAACTTCTTCCGCTTCAGGTAGCACGGCAACCGTCGCAGTTGATGTATGGATTCTGCCTCCAGATTCTGTTTCTGGAACACGCTGTACTCGGTGAGCACCGTTTTCGTATTTCAAGCGGGAATACACATCTTTACCGTTAATCATAAAAATGATTTCCTTATAGCCGCCGACTCCGGTCGTGTTCGCTTCCATCACTTCCGTCTTCCAGCCTCTATCCTCCGCATAGCGGGAATACATCCGGTACAAGTCACCAGCAAACAGGGCCGCTTCGTCTCCACCAGCTGCACCACGAATCTCCATAATAACGTTCTTTCCATCGTTCGGGTCTTTTGGTAGCAGAAGAACTTTTATCTTTTCATCCAGTTCTTCAAGCTGTTCCTGAAGTTCACTGATTTCCATTTTAACCATTTCTTCCATTTCACTATCCAAGTCATCGTCAAGCATTTCCTTCGCATCGGAAAGCTGCGCGCTCAAATCCTTATGCTCCCGGTAAGCCTCAACGACATCCTGTAAATCAGACTGTTCTTTTCCGTACTCACGAAGTTTATTTGGGTCACTTGCCACAGCAGGATCACTGAGCATTTCATTTAATTTATTATAACGATCTTCCAACGATTGTAATCGTTCTAACATCACGAACACCTCTTTTTAGTTGCATTAAAAACATAAATCAACTTTACTTACGACCGAATGTCCACGTCCAGCTCCAGCACCCAACGATTATCGGACTTTCTGTACCTCCGTACGATAAGTCAACATCGGTTCGTTCCTCACCGTGTTTCCTTTATCTCCTGCAGCCCAGTCCAGTCTGTACGTCGCTAAACGGGTGCTTCCGCTTTTGTGCATTAACATTCTAATTATAGTATACCCGATGCTGATGGTCAAAATATACTTTTCATTTGTTCCTGTACTTTATTTAGATACTTATATAATTAAAAAATGATTCCAGCAAGCGCCAGAATCATTTTTCTCTTCGATTCATTATACTGATTTTATTAAAAAATGTTATTTAGAAGCGTTCAGCAATTTTTTTATGGACTGGCTTGCTGGACTATGGGGCACTTCATGATGATGTCTGCATCTCGGTTCGTATGATTCAGATGCTCCAACAAGTATGACAGGATCGTTATAGGATGCAGGCTTTCCATTTATCAACCGTTGCGTTCGGGTAGCTGGAGAACCACAAACAGGGCAGATCGCATTCAGCTTTGTCACAGACTCACTTAATGCCATTAAGCGAGGCATCGGTCCAAATGGTTCACCACGAAAATCGGTGTCGAGACCAGCTGCAATAACAAGGATGCCACGATTGGCTAATTCTTCGACTATATCAACAATGTTTTCCTCAAAAAATTGTATTTCATCAATACCGACAACCTCAGTTGAATCATCAATATTATCAAAGATTTCTTCCGCTCGTTTAATCGGTCTAGCCATAACCGAAGTACCATTATGAGATACAACGGATTCATCATCATAGCGATTATCGATTGCTGGTTTAAACACTCTTATCGACATTTTTGCATACGTTGCACGCCGAATACGGCGGATCAGTTCCTCTGATTTACCTGAAAACATACTTCCACAAATCACTTCGACCCAACCGCTTTGCTTCATCATGTACATCTTGTTATACCCCATTTCTACCGTTTCAGTTTCTATATGTACTTAGTGTATACCAATTTTCGTTCTATTTTAACCCTTAATCAGGCAAGATTATATCTATTTTTGCCGAAGCTTTAAAGATTATGTCATAAAGCTTCAACCTCATATCAATCAATACAAACAAAAAGACAGGCAATTTGGCTTTCGTCATTTTGCCTGTCTGTTTTGTTTATGGAAGCAATGACTAAACATCGCCTCCGCATTTTAATTAAACTAGCCTTAGCTTCAAAAGCTTCAGCCTATTAGTTCATATTATATTTCTTCTTGAATCGGTCAACTCGGCCACCTACGCGGTCAGCTTTTTGCTTACCAGTGTAGAATGGGTGAGAGTCAGAACTGATTTCAACTTTGATTAGTGGGTAAGTGTTGCCATCTTCCCATTCAATCGTTTCGTTTGAGCTTTTAGTAGAGCCGCTCAAGAATTTGAAATCTGAACTTGTATCAAGAAAAACTACTTTACGGTATTCTGGATGAATATCCTTTTTCATTTCCTTCCACTCCTTTTTGCCCTGAATCCTTTAGTGAAAACAGAGTTATTGTAAGAGCCGTCTAAGTAAAATACCTTATCAAAACTCACATAAAAGAATTATACCAGCAACATGTTCCATTTGCAATGGTTTTTTATAGTAAAATCTTGGTTGTGTATTCTCTTTAAATCGCTGCTCTATATTGAGTTTACCCCATTTTTGTAAGCTTTCATACGTGTAATAAAAGAGTTTTTTTGGAATGTCATGAATTTCATTAAACTCTGGAAAAAACGTAGCTTATTCGATTGAATGAAGTGCATTTCATCTGCTTCGGGAGATTAAAGCCCCTTTATTCAACCGAGTGAAGCTCATAACACCTCCTCCGGGAAAACAATCATCTAATTCCTCAAAGAAATAAAAAAGACACGAAGAAAAAGTACAATTTCTCACATGCCTTTACACTTTATTATATTTTCTTACCTTTTGATTCCTTTTCGTTTCATCTCTTCATCGATTTCTGCAAAGAAGTCTTCGTTTGTAGCCGTGTTTTTGAGTTTTTTCAGGAAGCGTTCTGTGAAATCGTTGGAATCTTGCATCGTTCTGCGGATCGTCCAGATTTTATCCAGATGATTTTTATCCACTAACAACTCTTCTTTACGTGTTCCTGAACGTAAAATGTCAATCGCTGGGAAGATACGGCGGTTGGCTAGATTACGGTCGAGGTGGAGCTCCATATTACCGGTTCCTTTAAATTCCTCATAAATCACATCATCCATACGGGAGCCTGTTTCAACAAGAGCAGTTGCTAGGATTGTGAAGCTTCCGCCTTCTTCAATATTACGTGCCGCTCCGAAGAATCGCTTTGGACGGTGGAATGCTGCGGGGTCGATCCCTCCGGATAGTGTACGTCCGCTTGGCGGGATGACAAGGTTGTATGCTCGGGCAAGTCTTGTGATACTATCCATCAGTACAATTACATCACGCTTATGTTCCACTAAACGCATCGCACGTTCCAATACAAGTTCTGATACGCGGATATGACTTTCCGGCACTTCGTCGAATGTGGAGCTGACGACATCAACATCCGGTGCTACAGAACGTTCAATATCCGTAACTTCTTCTGGGCGTTCATCCACTAATAGGATGATTAGTTTTGCTTCTGGATGGTTCTTTGAAATGCTATTTGCGATTTCTTTAATGAGCATCGTTTTTCCGGCTTTTGGTGGCGCAACGATCAAGCCACGTTGTCCAAATCCAACCGGTGTCATCAAATCTATAATTCTTGTTGATAATTGATTGGATTCTGTTTCCAGTTTCATAAAACGGTCTGGATAAAGTGCCGTCAATGCAGGGAAGTGTACTCTTTCTTTTGAAGAGTCCGGATCCTCGCTGTTCACTGCATCCACATGAAGAAGGCCGTAATAACGTTCGTTTTCTTTAGGTGGGCGCACCTTTCCTGAAACCTTGTCACCGTTCCGGAGGTCAAACCTGCGAATTTGTGATGCGGAGATATAAATATCTTCTGCACTCGGTGAGTAGTTAATTGGACGCAAAAATCCAAAACCTTCAGACGGTATAATTTCTAAAATCCCATCCATAAATAAGAAACCATCTTTTTCTGCTTGTCCTTTTAAAATAGCAAAAATAAGTTCTTTTTTCGTTAATTTTGCGTAATAGGAAATTTTATATTCCTTTGCAAGAGCGTATAGCTCCTTTAGTGTCAATGTTTCTAATGTTGAAATAGTTAATTCTGCCATAAATTAATCACGCCTATTCTTTTGTCTTTAATAAACAATTTTATATCCACTTCTAAGAATGATTGGTATTTCCAGAATAAAAGAAGAGAGTATTGGAAGTAGAATTGGAAGTGTAATCTGGTAAGTCATATTTTACTAGTACATCACATCAGCTCCAGCGCTGGGCGCTTTCTGCCATTGTGTCTAGAATAACCAAGTTTGGTATATTGTAAACATCTATTATATTACACGTTTACATTCGTTTATTCAACATCATCTCGTCTAATTAGAAGAAGTTTTCTTTTTAGAGGAAATGATGAGGATAGGAAGCCCATCATATGGCTTCCTATCCTCCTAGCACTCTATTTATCAATAACTAAATTCGGTTTCTTGATTAAACTATGTTCTCCTTGAACGAACCGTACCGTGCCGCTTTTGGCCCGCATGACCACACTTTCTGTCGTTGCTTTGGAACCTTTGAATTGGACACCTTTCAACAGTTCGCCATCCGTTACTCCTGTGGCGGCAAAAATCGCATCGTCACCTTTACAGAAATCATCCATATGGAACACTTTATTAATATCATCAATTCCCATCTCTTTACAACGGGCGAGTTCATCAGCATCCTTCGGCAACAGTTTTCCTTGAATTTCACCACCGAGACATTTTAATGCGGCTGCAGCAATGACACCTTCCGGGGCACCGCCACTACCTAATAAAATATCCACACCTGTCCAGTCAAAAGCTGTGTTGATGGCAGCTGCTACATCGCCGTCTGGAATCAACTTAATCCGGGCACCTGATGAACGGATTTCTTCTATCAACTGAGCATGACGCGGGCGGTCAAGTACCGTCACAAGAAGATCTTCAACCTTTTTATTCTTTGCTTCGGCAACAGCTTGTAAGTTATCGATGACCGGCGCATTAATATCAATAGCCCCTACAGCTGCTGGACCGACTGCAATCTTTTCCATATACATATCTGGTGCATGAAGCAGATTCCCTTTATCGGCAATCGCAACAACAGATAGTGCGTTCCAAGAGCCGTGTGCCACGATCGATGTGCCTTCTAGAGGATCGACCGCTACATCCACACCCGGTCCGTCTCCGGTTCCGAGTTCCTCTCCAATGTAAAGCATCGGTGCTTCGTCCATCTCACCTTCCCCAATGACGACAACGCCCTCCATGGGGATGGTGTCGAATACGTTACGCATCGCTGTTGTTGCAGCATCATCCGCCTCATTTTTAAGACCTCTTCCCATCCAACGGGCAGATGATAAGGCTGCTGCTTCTGTCACTCGAACTAACTCCATAGATAAACTTCTTTCCATTTGTCGTCCTCTCCTCTATACATAAATGATCCTCATCCCAAAAGGAAAATCGATAAAGAAAGAGAACATGGACTATGAATTCTGCAACTGAATGATTTCTTCGTCGGTCATCTCTTCCCGCCAAATTCGCGCACCAAGTTCTGACAGCTTTTCAGTAATTTGTTCATAGCCTCTATCTATATGGTCTACACCGGTGATTTCCGTAACTCCATTTGCCATTAACCCAGCTACAATTAGCGCTGCTCCAGCTCTCAAGTCAGATGCTTTCACTTTTGCGCCTTCCAGCTGGGATGGACCAGAGACAATGACGGATCCACCTTCGACTTTAATTATAGCATTCATACGTCTAAGTTCGTCAATATGTTTTAAACGAGCTGAATAAATGGTATCGGTGACGACTCCAGTTTGTTCGGCTTTTGTAAGTAAAGATGTAAACGGTTGCTGAAGATCAGTGGGAAATCCAGGATAAACCAATGTTTTGATATCAACACTCTTAAATGTTTTGCCTGGGCGTATAAGCAACTGTTCGTCACCGTCTTCAACAGTGACACCCATTTCCCGAAGTTTTGCTATAAGCGATTCAATATGTTGAGGGATGACATTGTCGATAATGACTTCTTCCCCTTGTGCTGCGGCTGCTATTGCGTATGTACCTGCTTCAATTCGGTCAGGGATAATCGTATGTGTACATCCTTCTAAGCTTGGGACACCTTCAATACGAATGACATCTGTACCAACACCTTTGATCTTTGCCCCCATATTACTGAGCAAAGTCGCAACATCAATGATTTCAGGTTCTTTGGCTGCATTTTCAATGACGGTTTTCCCTTTTGCCCTTACTGCTGCGAGCATGATGTTAATCGTCGCTCCAACACTGACCACATCCAAGTAAATTCTTGCGCCACGCAATTCTTCCGCACG
Source organism: Oceanobacillus luteolus (assembly GCF_042678205.1). NCBI lineage: Bacteria > Bacillati > Bacillota > Bacilli > Caryophanales > Bacillaceae > Oceanobacillus > Oceanobacillus luteolus. The sequence continues at coordinate 252,206 of NZ_JBHUDE010000005.1, read as the reverse complement.
AAGGTAAATCGCACCTTGTTCGTTCGTAACGGTTGCACCAAGCGCTTCGAACCCCTTGATATGCTGGTCAATAGGCCGAGGGCCTAAGAAACAGCCTCCAGGTAAACCAATCACAGCTTTACCAAATTTTCCGAGCATGGCCCCCATGAAATAATACGAGGCACGGAGCTTTTTCACTTTCCCATTTGGAAGTGGCATCGCAACCATGTTCGCTGGATCAATGGTAATATTATTGTCTTGTCTCGAAACAGTACCGCCAATTTCTTCCAACAGGTCACTTAATGTTTCCACATCAGAAATATTGGGCAATCCCTCAATCGTAACGGCAGAATCAGCTAAAATGGCGGCTGGGAGTAGTGCGACTGCACTATTCTTTGCACCACTGATTCGTACTTTTCCGTTTAATGGATGGCCACCTTCAATAAGTATTTTTTGCATATCTCAAATCGCTCCTACTGAGGATTTATTTAAATCCGCCCATCCCCTTTCCATTCCAGTGACGGAAAGGGGATAGCTTGTCCAATGAGCAGATTTCTATACTTCTTAGTTTTACACGTCAACCAATTTTTATGCTATTGTTTCGCATTTTCCCAGTCTTGCAGGAAGCGTTCGATACCTTGATCCGTTAATGGATGTTTCACTAACTGAGCCAATACATTGTAAGGAATCGTTGCAATATCCGCACCGTGAAGCGCTGCATCCGTTACATGTAGCGGATGGCGGATAGATGCTGCAATGATTTCCGTAGCAATTCCATGTGTATCGAATATCTCTGCAATTGTTGAAATCAATTCCATCCCGTTATGACCAATGTCATCGAGACGGCCTAAGAATGGAGAAACATAAGTTGCGCCCGCACGAGCTGCAAGAAGTGCTTGGTTTGCATTGAAAATAAGCGTCACATTCGTTTTGATATTTAAATCGCTGAATGCTTTAACTGCCTTCAAACCTTCCAAAGTCATCGGAACTTTTACTGTAATGTTTGGAGCAATTGCCGCTAATTCTTTTCCTTCTTCAATCATACCTTCAGCATCTTCTGCAATAACTTCCGCACTTACGGAACCAGAAACTTCTTCCGTAATTTCACGCAGACGGTCGTGGAAAGAAACGCCTTCTTTCGCCACTAATGATGGGTTTGTCGTAACCCCATCTAAGATACCTAATGCGTTTGCTGCACGGATGTCGTCTATGTTCGCTGTATCAATAAAAAATTTCATCGTTGTCCCTCCATTTGATTATTTCTTTATTTATGCTTGTTGAGATGAACCAAATTCACGCATTTTTCCTTTTACTGTTTCTTTGATTGCTTCCGTACCAGGTCCTAAATATTTACGTGGATCGTACAGATCCGGTTTTTGAGCCAATACTTCACGAACAGCTTTTGTTTGTGCCATTTGGTTTTCTGTATTTACGTTGATTTTTGCTGTACCTAGAGAAATTGCTTTTTGAATATCTTTCAATGGAATACCTGTACCACCGTGAAGTACAAGTGGGACTTGAACAAGATTTAAAATTTCTTCCATCTCTTTAAAGCCTAAGTTCGGTTCTCCTTGATATGGACCATGAACAGAACCCAATGCAGGTGCAAGGCAGTCGACATTCGTTTCTTGAACGAGCTGTTTACATTCATCTGGATCGGCATACATAATACCACCGACTATACCGTCCTCTTCTCCACCAACTGTTCCTACTTCTGCTTCTACAGATACACCGTGGATATGAGCTAGTTCCACCACTTTCTTCGTAGTAGCAATATTTTCTTCAATTGGCGAGTGAGATGCATCAATCATAACGGAAGTGAAACCAGCATGAATTGCTTCTGCACATGCCTTGAAGCTGGTACCATGATCCAAGTGGATAGCTACTGGTACCGTTGTACCGTAAGAATCCATAAGAGCTTTCACCATCGCAACAACTACTTTGAAACCACCCATATATTTTGCTGCACCTTCTGAAACACCTAAGATTACTGGAGATTTTTCTTCTTCAGCTGCTTGCAAAATCGCTTGGCAGTACTCAAGGTTGTTAATATTGAACTGACCAACGGCATATCCTTTATCCTTGGCTGTTTCCAGCATTTCCTTCATTGAAACTAATGGCATGGTAATTCCTCCTCTAAAGTATGTAACAACCGTCCGATTGAATATTATTTGAAGCTACGAGCCATCCAAAGATATCACGGAGCTGAAATTCCAATAGACGTTACTATAAGAATACCAACTCAAACTCTTTGGTGCAACAGATTAAAGTAGTTGCATATTGGACTTTTATTATTCCCTCGAGGAAGGTGTAAGCTTTGTTTGAGGGATATAGTAGATATTCATGGGATGAAGCTCCGACAGTTGTACAACTTTCAACGTTTCTTCAGGTTAAAGAGAATCAATAGACTGTTCTACAAGAATAGGAATTTGCTGAATATCAAAAGGTTTCGCTAAAACGGTTTTCACAATTGGAAAACTTTCCAGCTCATTTTCGATTTTTTCTACTAGACCACTCATTACTATTGCAGGTATGCGGAGGTTTAATTCCTCTATCTTTTTTAATACTTCCACACCGTCTACAATCGGCAATTTATAATCCAGCAGGATGGTAGCAAAATGTTTCTCGACAAGCTTTTCGATAGCCTCCTTACCATTACTGGCAGTAGTCACATTATAGCCCTCATTCATTAAAATATCCGTCAATAATAGGCGGATTCCCGGTTGATCATCAACTACCAATACATCCTTTAACATAATTTGTCCCCCTCTTATCATTCTCCCCATTCTCTAAGTTCGATACATGTCATGAAATTCCTTCATTTTATTCAGTTTACATTTTAATTGTAGATATTTTGGTCTATAAATGGAGTAAAAATAAAGAGTTAATGTCCTAGGACATTAACTCTTTTTTCCATTTGCAATAGCACCAATGAACCCTTTAAATAAACTTTGGGCACGAGTTGGTCGAGAAGTAAATTCTGGGTGGAATTGACAAGCTACAAACCAAGGATGATCTTTCAGCTCAATAATTTCCACTAATCTTCCATCCGGGCTAAGACCTGAGATGACAAAGCCTTTCTCTTCCAACTGTTCACGGTATTCATTATTAAATTCATAGCGGTGGCGATGACGTTCTTCTATCATATCTTTTCCTTCATATGCTTCTCTTGCTTTAGTGCCTTCCACTAATTTACATGGATAAGCTCCAAGACGCAGTGTTCCACCTAAATCCACTACATCCTCTTGATCAGGAAGCAGAGAAATTACAGGATGTTTCGTGTTTGGATCGATTTCTGCAGAATGGGCATTTTCCAATCCAACAACATTACGGGCAAATTCCACTGTTGCAAGCTGCATTCCTAAACAAATGCCAAAGAACGGAATGTTGTTTTCTCTAGCATAGCGGATAGCCTCAATTTTACCATCAATGCCACGTGTACCGAATCCACCAGGAACGATAATGCCGTCGACGTGAGATAGTTCTTCCTCAATCGCTTCTTTCGTCAGTGTTTCCGAATTGATCCAATGCACATTAATATCTGCATCAAATTCATAACCAGCGTGCTTTAATGATTCAACGACAGATAAGTATGCATCTGGCAATTCCACGTATTTTCCAACGAGACCAATTTCAATCGTTTTGGATAGATTGCGCACTTTTTCAACGAGCTGCACCCATTCATCCATATCCGCTTCTTCGCAGTCCAAACCAAAACGGTCACAAACTAGCTGATCTAAATGTTGTTCTTGAAGGGAGATTGGAATTTGATATAAAGTGTCGGCATCCGGCATTTCAATTACGGCTTCTTCTGCAATATCACAGAATAAAGCAATTTTCTCTTTCTGTTCTTTAGATACATCTACTTCTGTACGAAGCACAATGACATCTGGCTGAATTCCAAGCGAACGCAATTCTTTCACACTGTGCTGTGTCGGTTTTGTCTTCAACTCGCCAGCAGCTGCAATGTATGGTACCAATGTACAGTGGACATACATGACACTGTTTCTGCCTACTTCATTTTTAATTTGACGAATGGCTTCAAGGAAAGGAAGAGACTCAATATCTCCGACCGTACCGCCAATTTCGGTAATGACGACATCCGCATCTGTTGCACTGCCTGCACGGAAGACTTGGTCTTTGATTTCATTCGTTATATGCGGAATGACTTGGACCGTACCACCGTTGTAATCGCCGCGGCGTTCTTTCTTAATGACAGTCGAATACACTTTTCCAGTTGTAATATTGCTGTATTTGTTCAGGTTGATATCGATAAAACGCTCATAGTGACCAAGGTCCAAATCTGTCTCAGCACCATCATTCGTGACGAATACCTCTCCATGCTGATACGGACTCATTGTTCCAGGATCCACGTTAATATAAGGATCAAATTTTTGAATGGTAACCTTTAGCCCACGGTTCTTAAGTAAACGACCAAGTGAGGCAGCTGTAATTCCTTTTCCTAATGAAGAAACAACTCCACCTGTAACGAATATATATTTAGTCACTGCTTTCCCTCTTTCTTTCCAAAGATTCTATTCATATGTTGCCCGAAGACAAACATTTATAACTTGATTTGGTGACTCTGTATAAAAAATTCAAAAGCGGAGCTGGACATGAATATTCATGTGTCTCCAGCTGACGCTTTAAATAATTTTTATTATAAAAAATAAAAGCGCCTTCCCATTTTTTTCTGGGAAAACGCCTGTTCTTCTCAATTAAGGAGCCCAAATAAAATTGTACTTATCCTGATAGAAAAAGTCAAGTAGCCTTCTTAGATTTTTTCCTCATCATCTTCGTCTTCAACATCCAAGTCTACTTCAAGGACTTCCTCTTCATCATCTTCCAAATCCTCATCAAAGACATCCTCATCGTAGACATCGAGTTCTTCTAATTCTTCTTCCTCTTCGCCTAATTCAACGAGGTCTAGATCTTCATCGAATTCCAGGTCATCGTCATCCAAGTCATCGTCGCCTTTTTTCTTCTTACGCTTCTTCGGTACAGAAGTGACTTGCTCATCTGCCTGCTCCACCGGATACCACTCTTTCAAGCCCCAAATATTGGAACCGATGGTCATAAAACTGCCATCCACGTTCAGCTCCGTGTAAAACTGAGCAACACGCTCGTCCTTCTCTTCTTGGGTGTATTCTTTGATTTCAGCTATTTGGTCATAAATTTCATTGAAGTTTAATGCTTTTTTTGCATCTTTTAAAATGATGCTCGCCAATTCAAGCATGGACTTTTTCTTTAATTCTTCTTGGCTATATTTACCTAACACTGCACGCACTCCCTTTACTATATATTCATAATAAAATTTGTAATTGATTTAAGTACTTTACCATAAATGATTCATTTAGCAAAACTTTTATATTACTAAGATAAACATACCTTTCATTATATACAAGTATATAGTGTTTATGCTAGGGGTTTAAGAGAAATTATACAAAGTTTCTTAGAGGAAATCCGCTGAGAGATTTTTTAGAATATGAACGTGAATCTAAGATTAGTTTCGTAACGGATTAAAAAGCTGAACTTGAGCTGAGGATCTTGAACATTCATTTAGACGATGCGCTCTCTTATCTGAAAGATGGAGTTTTTGATGCATTCCTGACAAGAGCGATATCTCTTGTCAGGAAGATAAAGTTTTTGAATGCGTTCATGACATGAGGACGCCTATATTGTCACGAAGATAAAATTTTTGAATGTGTTCATGACATGAGGACGACTCTCTTGTCACGAAGATAAAGTTTTTGAATGCGTTCATGACATGAGAACGCTTCTCTTGTCACGAAGATAAAATTTTTGAATGTATTCATGACATGAGAACGCTTCTCTTGTCACGAAGATAAAATTTTTGAATGCGTTCATGACATGAGAACGCTTCTCTTGTCAGGAAGATAAAGCTTTTTGTTGTCTTCGTGACATGAGAACACCTATATTGTCACGAAGATCACGCTTTTTGATGCATTCATGACATGAGAACACCTATATTGTCATGAAGACCAAGCGTTTTGATGCGTTCATGACTTGAGGACACCTATATTGTCATGAAGACCAAGCGTTTTGATGCGTTCATGACTTGAGGACACCTATATTGTCATGAAGACCAAGCGTTTTGATGCGTTCATGACATGAGGATGCTTCTCTTGTCAGGATTGAGTACTTCTCTGGTTGCTTCACGACAAGAGGAGTGTTGGCTCTAAGTTCTATTGTGCCCAACAAATGAAAAAGAAGGTACCCACCATAAGCGGATACCTTCCATTTCTGTTTACATATTTCTTCTATACTGTCCGCCAACTTCGTAGAGGGCGCTTGTGATTTGGCCGAGGCTGGCAACTTTTACTGTTTCTAGCAGTTCTTCGAAAATATTGCCTCCGGATACGGCGACTTCTTTTAAGCGGGTTAATGCTGCTTCTGTTTCGTTTTCGTGTTTCTTTTGGAATTTGCGCAGTTCTGTGATTTGATGTTGTTTTTCTTCTTGGGATGCTCGGGCAAGTTCCATGGAATCAATCTCTTCATCAGATGGCGGGTTGGGATTGAGATACGTATTCACGCCAACGATTGGAAGTTCACCGGAATGTTTTTTCCCTTCATAGTAGAGGGACTCTTCCTGGATTTTGCCGCGTTGGTATTGACGCTCCATCGCTCCAAGCACTCCACCCCGGTCATTCATTCTTTCAAATTCTTTCAGAACGGCTTCCTCCACAAGGTCCGTTAATTCTTCAACGATAAAGGAGCCTTGGATGGAGTTCTCGTTCTTTGTCAGTCCAAATTCTTTATTAATAATCATTTGAATTGCCATCGCACGGCGGACAGATTCCTCTGTCGGTGTTGTGATTGCTTCGTCATATGCATTCGTATGAAGCGAGTTTGTATTATCTTGGATAGCTAGGAGTGCCTGTAACGTTGTCCGAATATCATTAAAATCAATTTCCTGAGCGTGCAAGGAACGGCCCGAAGTCTGGACATGATATTTCAGCTTTTGCGCTCGTTCGTTTGCTCCATACTTTTCCTTCATGACAACTGCCCAAATGCGGCGCGCGACACGGCCGATTACGGTATACTCCGGATCGAGTCCATTGGAGAAGAAGAAAGATAGATTTTGTGCAAACTTATTTACATCCATTCCCCGACTTAAATAGTACTCGACATAGGTAAAGCCGTTCGCCAATGTAAATGCAAGCTGGGTAATCGGGTTCGCTCCCGCTTCGGCGATATGGTAGCCGGAAATCGAGACAGAATAATAATTACGTACATTATTTTCTATAAAATATTCCTGGATATCTCCCATCATGCGCAGGGCGAATTCCGTTGAGAAGATACATGTATTTTGACCTTGATCTTCTTTTAAAATATCCGCTTGCACGGTACCGCGAATGACAGAAATCGTATCGGCTTTGATTTTTTCATATTCTTCCGGTGTTGGCTGGCGGCCGTTTTCCTCAGTAAATTTATCCACTTGCTGGTCGATTGCCGTGTTGAAATACATGGCTAGAATAATCGGTGCTGGCCCGTTGATGGTCATAGAAACAGACGTCAGCGGATGTGTCAGATCAAAACCGGCATATAGCTTTTTCATATCATCCAACGTGCAAACGTTTACACCACTTTCACCAATTTTCCCAAAAATATCTGGACGCTCGGCTGGGTCTTCTCCATATAAAGTGACCGAGTCGAAGGCGGTGGAGAGTCGTTTTGCTTCGGAATCCTTGGATAAATAATGGAAACGGCGATTCGTCCGGTCCGGCGTTCCTTCTCCGGCAAATTGGCGGGTCGGGTCTTCGCCTTCACGTTTAAACGGGAATACTCCAGCTGTAAACGGAAAAGCACCTGGAACGTTTTCCTTCATCAGCCAGCGGAGACGCTCACCCCAATCTTGGAATTTCGGAAATGCCACTTTCGGGATTTTCAAGCCGGATAAAGATTCTGTGGTTATTTCTGTAACGATTTCTTTATCACGGACTTTGAATGTAATGGTGTCTCCACTATATTTTTCCTTCGTTTCATCCCAAGACTCAAGAAGTTCCCGCGACTGATTATCGAGCTGCTTCTCATATTGTTTCATTGTCGTTTGGAGCAATTCTTTAACTTCTTCATCCTCGATGATGTCGAGCGTTCCTTGAAGCTGATAAAGCTTTCTCGCAATTTCACTTTGATCTTCAATCTTTTTATTATAATTGCGGATAATGCTGGCAATTTCACGTAAGTAATGACGGCGTTCGCTGGAGATGATTTGATTTTGTTTTTCTGAGAGGACATGCCTCTCAAAATCAACTTCCTCATCCCAATCATAACGCTCATTCAATGTATCGATAATCGAGGCGAAAAGTGCGTTTGTTCCTTTATCATTGAATTGGCTGGCAATGGTGCCAAATACCGGATATTTCGTTTTATCCTGCCCGAACAACATGCGGCTTCGCTCAAATTGTTTGCGGACTTGATTCAATGCATCCTCCGAACCACGTTGTTCGAATTTATTGATGACAATGAAATCCGCATAGTCAATCATGTCAATTTTCTCAAGTTGGGTAGGTGCACCGAATTCAGCTGTCATGACATACATGGATAGATCGGTAACATCAGTAATTGCGGCATTTCCTTGACCAATACCACTTGTTTCCACGATGATAAAGTCAAAGTCAGTAGCCCGGACGACATCTAGGACGTCATTGATTGCTTTTGACAGTTCATCCCGAGAATCCCTTGTTGCCAACGATCGCATGTAGACCCGCTCATTAAAAATCGCATTCATCCGGATTCGGTCGCCTAGAAGTGCACCACCAGTTTTTCTTTTTGTCGGATCAATCGAAATGACAGCAATCTTCTTATCTGGTACCTCATTTAAAAATCGGCGGATAAGTTCGTCAGTAAGAGAACTTTTCCCTGCCCCACCTGTACCCGTGATTCCTAATACCGGTAGATTTTCATTCGCTTTTTCCTGGAATTCCTGCAGAAGTTTTTCCTTTTCTTCTGAATCATCCGGTGTGTTTTCCATGTACGTAATAAATTTGGCCATGGCGTCCCGCTCACTATTGTATAATCGTGGTTTCTCTTTTTCGATATCAACCGGCGGCATGAAATCACTGAGTTCCATAATCTTATTAATCATTCCTTGAAGGCCGTACTTTCTTCCGTCCTCCGGAGAAAATATCCAATCGACACCATAATCATGGAGTTCTTTGATTTCCCGAGGGATAATCGTTCCTCCTCCGCCTCCGAATACTTTAATATGCTCCGAACCGAGTTCTTTCAGCAAATCAACAATATATTTGAAGTACTCCACATGACCACCTTGATAAGAAGAGATGGCAATGGCTTGCGCATCTTCTTGGATGGCAGCATAAACGATTTCCTCTACAGAGCGATTATGTCCAAGGTGAATCACTTCTGCCCCAGTTGACTGCAGGATACGGCGCATGATATTTATCGATGCGTCATGGCCGTCGAACAGACTGGATGCAGTGACAAAGCGGACGGGATTTTTCGGTTTATAAATCTCCACTTGTTGCATAGGTATTTCTCCTTCCCCTTTAGTTTTTCTTCATATGCAAGAGACCGTTCAGGTTAAGATTAATTTGGATATTCGCGTACTCTTCGATGGTGAAGCTTTTTTGTAAAATCCAACGGCGGAAAGCCCACATATGGCCCTGGACAAAAATATTGTTAGCCACAATGGCAGCCGCTGCTTCATCGAGGTTCGCGTAACTGGAAAGAATCAATTTCTCCAGCATGGCCACCATATCTTTTTCCTTTTTAAGTACGTATTTTCTCGTTTCTTTATTCAGTCCTTTTATTTCTTGATAAAGAACAAGGATCTCTTCTTGCATGTCATCCATTAATTGATAGTAAGAACGGATGACTGCTTCAACATTTTCCTTCGAGGGAGCGTCCAGTTTCATCGCTGATTCGAACCGCTCCTGCACCCCATCATAAATGTAGTCGCAAACTAAAAATAAAACGTCTTCCTTTTTGCGGATATATTCGTACAGCGTACCGATACTGAATCCAGATTCTTTCGCGATTTCCCTTGTCGTTGTCCGGTGGAAACCTTTCTCTTTAAAAAGCCGTATCGCACCCTGAATCATTTGATTGCGGCGTTTTTTAATCAGGTCCTCATCTTTTACGGAGGAGATAATTTGATTCTTATCCATCACCACTGTGGTCTCCCTCCTTCTTCCATCTTGTATACCAATCCTTCGCTAAACGATATGGGTCAGCATCCGCTTCAATTGGCTGGAAATGTTTCCTCGCCTCCACAAACTGTTCCACATCCCGCCAAATTTCATCTCGGATCAGTTCATACACTTCCAGTTCTTGCTGCATCGTCCGTTTACGTTTACCTTCTTCAGTACGATACAAGTAGTCATGATGTTCTTTAATCTTCATCCAAAGCTTATCGATGCCTTTATTTTCAGTTGTTATTGTCTTTACAATCGGTGTTTCTCTTTCTTCCGTTGCGGTGATCATCACCAGCTCTTTGAGTAGTGCTTTTAACTTCCCAAATCCATGGAGATCTGCTTTGTTGATGACAAAGAGGTCCGCGATTTCCATGATGCCTGCTTTGAAAATTTGCAGCACATCTCCGCTGTTAGGAGTAAGCACGACTGCGGTTGTATCAACAATTTTCATAATATCAAGTTCAGATTGTCCGACACCGACCGTCTCGACTAGAATGACATCGAATCCGTAAGCATCGCATATTCGCACCGCATCCTTCGTAGCTCGGGCAAGGCCGCCCAGACTGCCACGGGTGGCCATACTCCGGATAAACACTCCTTCATCGAGAAAATGTTCATTCATCCGGACCCGATCACCGAGGAGTGCACCACCGCTGAACGGACTCGTAGGATCGATTGCGATGACAGCGACGGTTTTTCCCTCATTCCGGATTTGGGTAATGAGCCGGTTTACGAGGGAGCTCTTACCTGCGCCGGGTGAGCCGGTAAGTCCGACATAGACAGCATGTTTTTGCTGGCTAAACACGTCGCTTAATAGCTCGAGCTTTTCTGGGTGGTCGTTTTCCACCATTGTGATAGCTCGGGCAAGGGCACGAATATCCTTTTGTTTGATCCGTTCAACTATTTCATGCATTTGGTTCTTCCTTTCAGTTGGTTTCATTCTGTGTGATTCTCCCCCGAGGTCCGCAGTCCAAATACCTCTCGCTTTTCGCAGGCGGCCCGTAAGCCTCCTCGCTGCGCTGCGGGGTCTCACTCTGGCCTATCCTTCCGCAGGAGTCTCGAGGTATTTGGACTGCTCCGAGGGAATCCCATTTTACAGTGATCTTTATTTGATTATTAATAGAATAGCTTTATATAACCTAGTATGAAACCGTGACCCACTCAATTACTTAGTCACTGTGCGTCCGATGACGAGGCGTTGGACTTCTTGGGTGCCTTCGTAGATTTGAGTGATTTTTGCGTCGCGCATGTAGCGTTCTACTGGGTAGTCTTTTGTGTAGCCGTAGCCGCCGAAGATTTGGACTGCTTCGACTGTGATGCGCATGGCAGCGTCACCTGCGAATAGTTTGGACATGGCGGATTCTTTGCCATATGGTTTGCCATTGCTCTCAAGCCATGCAGCTTGATACGTTAATAAGCGGGCTGCTTCTACTTCGGTTGCCATATCTGCTAGTTTAAAAGAGATTCCTTGGTTATGGGCAATTGGTTTTCCGAATTGTTCTCTTTCCTTTGCATAATTAATCGATGCATCTAATGCGCCTTGAGCAATTCCAACTGCTTGAGCTGCAATACCATTGCGGCCACCATCGAGGGTAGTCATCGCAATTTTAAAACCTTCCCCTTCTTCCCCAAGAAGGTTTTCTTTAGGGACTCGGCAGTTTTCAAAGATTAATTCTGTCGTCGGGGAGGAACGGATTCCCAGTTTCTTCTCTTTTTTACCAAAGGAGAATCCTTCTGTTCCTTTTTCCACGATGAATGCGCTGATTCCTTTATGACGTGCATCTGGATCAGTTTTTGCAAACACGATATAAATATCAGCGACACCGCCATTTGTAATCCATACTTTATTTCCGTTCAATACGTAAGCATCGCCATCTTTTTTAGCGGTTGTTTTCATTGCGGCAACGTCACTTCCAGCACCTGGCTCCGATAATGCATAAGCACCGAGCGCTTCACCTGTAGCTAATCGGTATAGGAAATTTTTCTTTTGTTCTTCATTCCCATACGCATAAATCGGCCAGCTGGCAAGGGACAAATGAGCCGATAGCGTTACGCCCGTCGAGGCACAGACTCGGGATAATTCTTCAACTGCGATACAGTAACTCACAAAGTCGGAACCAATTCCACCGTATTCTTCAGGCCACGGGATTCCAGTGAGTCCTAGTTCTGCCATTTTATCGAATATCTCCCGGTCAAAACGTTCTTCTTCGTCACGCTCAGCAGCCGTCGGTTCCACTTCCTTCACGGCGAAATCGCGAACCATTTTCCGTAACATTTCCTGTTCTTCTGTCAGTTGAAAATTCATTCTGTCTCCCCCTAATTCAGTAAGTTTTTTGCGATTACGATATGTTGAATTTCGTTTGTTCCTTCATAGATTTGCGTCACTTTTGCTTCACGGAAAAAGCGTTCTACCGGATAATCTTCGGTATAACCATATCCGCCATATATTTGAACCGCTTCAATAGCTGTCTTCATTGCCGTATTGGATGCATACATTTTCGCCATAGATGCTTCCTTACTGTGCGGCAGATTCCGTTCGGCAAGATCGACCGCGCGATAGATTAATAGTTTTGCTGCTTCAATTTGCGTCGCCAAGTCAGCTAATTTAAAGGAGATGCCTTGATTGTGGGCAATCGGCTTTCCGAATTGTTCCCTTTCCTTCGCATAATCCACAGCATGTTCAAAAGCTGCTTCCGCGACCCCTAACGCTTGGGCGGCAATTCCGATGCGGCCAAAATTCAAGTTAGCCATGGCAATTTTAAAACCTTCCCCTACTTCTCCAAGAAGCTGTCCTTTTGGCACTTTGCAGTTGTCAAAACTTAACGTTACTGTTCCTGTTCCGTGCAGTCCCATTTTCTTCTCCGCTTTACCGATAGAGAGTCCTAGCGTGTCTCTTTCGATAATAAAAGCGCTGATTCCTTTATTCCCCTCGCCCGTTCTCGCGAATGTGATAAATGTATTGGCTGCTATACCGTTTGTGATGAATAATTTAGACCCATTTAAAATATAGTCGTCGCCTTCCAGCCTAGCTTTCGTTTTAATATTCGCTGCGTCAGACCCGGCACCTGGCTCGGTAAGGGCAAATGCGCCGATATATTCACCAGAAGCAAGCTTCGGAATGTACTTTTTCTTCTGTTCTTCACTACCAAACTTTAGAATCGGATTCGTACCTACCGAAGTATGGACCGATAAAATGACACCTACACCAGCACTTGCCTTGGATATTTCATTAATAGCGATGATATACGATGTGTAGTCCATCCCTGTTCCGCCATACTCCTCAGGGATTGGAATCCCCATTAAACCGAGCTCACCCATTTTACGGATAATCTCTATAGGAAAACGATCTTCCTTTTCCATTTGCTCAACCGCTGGGACAATTTCATCTTTGGCAAAATCACGGACCATCTTCCGCATCATTTCCTGCTCTTCAGTGAACGTTAAATCCATCGTAGTAACCTCCAAGGTGTTAGTCGTATACATAGAAACCACGGCCTGATTTCTTACCGAGCCAACCTGCCTTCACATACTTCCTAAGTAGCGGACACGGGCGATATTTGCTGTCTCCAAAACCTTCATATAGAACTTCCATAATATATAGGCACGTATCCAAGCCGATAAAGTCCGCAAGCGTAAGTGGTCCCATCGGATGATTCATACCCAGCTTCATCACCGTATCAATATCCTCAGGCGTTGCTACTCCTTCATATACGGCGTAAATCGCTTCATTGATCATCGGCATAAGAATGCGGTTTGCCGCAAAGCCAGGAAAATCAGCAACTTCAACAGATGTTTTTCCGAGCGCTTCTGACATCTTCGCGATCGTTTCATAGGTTTCATCACTCGTTTGAATTCCACGAATCACTTCCACCAGCTTCATGACTGGAACAGGATTCATAAAATGCATGCCAATCACTTTTTCCGGCCGTTTAGTTGCCGCTGCGATTTCTGTAATCGGCAAGGATGAAGTATTGGTCGCTAATATCGTATGTTCTGGTGTGATTTCGTCCAGTTCACGGAACACCTTTGTTTTGACATCCATATTTTCAACAATCGCTTCAATTACGAGATCACAACTTTCAGCATCTTTAAGCGATTTCGCTGGCTGGAGTCGCTTCAGGGTAGCTGTTTTCTCGTCTTCGGTGATTCTCTCCTTATCCACTGCCCGGATAAGGAGTTTCTCAATATGTTGAAGACCTTTTTCAATAGCTTCTTGGTTGGCATCATATAAAAGAACATCGAAGCCAGCCTGGGCATTTACTTGGGCGATCCCCGAACCCATCTGTCCTGCTCCAATGACCATTACTTTTTTGATTGTCATGTGTTCTTCCTCCCGAATGAAGTTTCTATTTTACTTCGATTAAGATCGCGTCACCTTGGCCGCCGCCACTACAAATTGCCGCAATTCCAAGTCCGCCGCCACGACGCTTCAATTCGTGGATCAACGTGAGGATAATCCGCGCTCCACTTGCACCAATTGGATGTCCAAGTGCAACTGCACCACCGTTAACATTCACTTTATCCATATCAATTCCAGCAATTTGGCTACTTGCCAAGGAAACGACCGCAAACGCTTCGTTGATTTCAAACAAATCGATATCGTCTTTCGTATAACCTGTTTTTTCTAAAAGCTTATTGATGACGATACCTGGAGTTTGTGGGAAATCTTTCGCTTCCACCGCTACTTCAGCGTGACCAAGAACGGTTGCGAGCGGGTTAATTCCCAGCTCCTCTGCCTTATCATCACCCATGACAACAAAAGCAGCTGCTCCATCATTGATACCTGGTGCATTTCCTGCAGTTATCGTTCCATCAGGATTAAAAGCTGGACGCAGTTGCGCAAGTTTTTCTGCACTTGTATCTTTTCGTGGTGCTTCGTCTGTATCAACAACGATTGGGTCACCTTTACGTTGTGGAACTTCAAGTGGCACAATTTCATCTTTAAATTTTCCGGATTCAATCGCTTCTACTGCAAGTTTGTGGCTGCGATATGCCCAGTCATCTTGTGCTTCACGGCTTACATTGAATTCATTTGCAGTCGAGTTTCCGTAATTCCCCATATGGACGCCTTCAAATGAACAAGTTAGTCCATCGTGAATCATCATATCGACGACCTGCTTATCCCCCATGCGATTTCCCCAGCGAGCATCTTTCAGGATGTATGGAGCATTGCTCATGCTTTCCATACCCCCTGCAACAATAACGTCTTCATCACCAAGACGGATAAGCTGATCCGCAAGCGTCACTGCGCGAAGGCCGGATGCACAGACTTTGTTGATTGTTTCTGTTTTCACTCCCCATGGAAGCCCTGCTTTTCTAGCTGCTTGACGAGATGGAATTTGACCTTGACCACCTTGTAAAACTGACCCCATAATTACTTCATCTACTTGTTCACCATCAATTCCAGCTTGCTTCACCGCTTCCGAAATCACTTTTCCCCCAAGATCAGATGCTTGAAAAGCTTTTAAAGCACCCCCAAATTTTCCGAATGGTGTCCTTGCTCCAGATACGATTACCGTTTTTCTCATAATAATCCTCCTTTAAAATATATTAATATCAAGCTTGCGATTGAACGCTCGCTCAAGTGTTGGTTGTAAAGAAAGAGGTATAGGGTTTATACCTCTTTCTATTGTACTATTAGGCTAAAGAGCAGAATTTCTGCATGTCTGAGTAGTTTTGTTCAATAGCCACGTCCAGCTCCAGTGAAGCATCGACTTGTATATCTTCATGAATCTGCTACTTTGTAATACTCCGTGCAGCTTTGCGAGGAGTGCCGCTACACCGACTAAGCTTGCAACACGACGAGCATTGGGACTATCAGACTTCCCAAACCTCATGACACGATAAGTCAACATCGACTCTATGTTTAGGAGGGCCGACTAAGTACGGGCTAAAGCCCAACGTCGGCATACCCCTAAAGGGGCATGTTTCCTTTATCTCCTGCGGTTCGGTCCAGTCTGTACGTCCCTAAACGGGCACTTTCGCTTTTGAGCTTAGGCAGTCTTTGCTTCTTCTTCCTTGAATACAGAGATTGCTAGAATTTCTGCAACATCCATGGTACTGATGTCTTCATCGACTTCTTTTGCTTTCGTTCCATCACTGATCATCGTCAAGCAATATGGGCATCCAGTGGAAATCATCGATGGGCTGACGGCTAAAGCTTGTTCCGTACGAGCTACGTTGATGCGGGTTCCAGTCGTTTCTTCCGTCCACATCAAGCCTCCACCGGCTCCACAACACATTCCGTTCTCTCGGTTACGGACCATTTCCACCAACTCCAAACCTGGAATTGATTTTAGGATTTCCCTAGGTGGGTCATAGACACCATTATATCTTCCAAGATAACATGAATCATGATAAGTTAGGCGTTCATTAATGCTTCCCTTTGGCTGTAGGCTGCCTTCCATGATAAGATCGTAGAGTAGTTGAGTGTGATGATACACTTCTGCCTCAAAGCCAAAGTCCGGATATTCATTCTTAAATATATTATATGCATGCGGGTCGATCGTGACGATTTTCTTCACATCGTATTTTGTAAACTGTTTGATGTTCTTTTCAGCAATTTCTTGGAAAAGGAATTCGTTTCCAATTCGACGAGCCGTGTCTCCTGAGTTTGCCTCTGTATTTCCTAAAATCGCAAAGCTCACTCCAGCTTTATTCATCAGTTTCGCAAAAGCGATGGCAATCTTTTGGCTACGGCTGTCGTACGCACCCATCGAGCTTACCCAGAACAAGTATTCAAAGTCTTTTCCTTCTTTTTTCAACTCTTTTACTGTCGGAATATAAACTGACTCATCTTCTTCACGCCATTTGATACGGTCTTTTTTCGATAAGCCCCACGGATTCCCTTGACGCTCGATGTTTTGTACCGCACGTTGGATGTCGGAATCCATTTTCCCTTCCGTCATCACAAGATAACGGCGCAGGTCGATAATTGTACCAACATGTTCGTTATTTACAGGACAAGCATCTTCACAGTTCCGGCAAGTCGTACAACCAGAAAGCTCTTCAGCTGTAATGACATCGCCTACTAAACTCATATTTTGAATCGTTTCTGCAGCTTCTCCGCCTGCACTTGCTTGGTTTCCAGCTGCTCCGGCGAATGCATAGCTCGGAACCCATGGAGATTTTCCGGTTACAGCTGCTCCTTTTTCCGTTAAATGGTCACGGAGCTTGATCATAATATCCATTGGGGAAAGCATTTTTCCTGTTCCTGCAGCTGGACAGACGTCCGTACAGCGACCGCATTCCACGCAGGCATAAAAGTCAATCATTTGGAACTGCTTGAAGTCCTCGACCTTGCCTACCCCAAAGGAAATCTCTTCGTCTTCATCTTCCTCATCGATATCAAAATCAATCTTTTCAAGCTTACCAGGCACTTTCTTACTTAAGAACACATTGACTGGTGCCGCAAGCAAGTGGAAGTGCTTGGATTGTGGAATATACACTAAGAACGCTAAAAGGGTTACCGTATGGACCCACCATGCAATGAAAAACAAGACCATCGCAGCTTCTGGCGATAAGAAGCTAAAGGTGGATGCTACTAAACTTGCAACAGGCTCTGTCCATGCAGTTGCGCGCTCCTCCCAGAGCATGAGCATTCCATTTCCAAATAACACGGAAAGCATGAGTGTGCCGATAAAGATAAGTACGACCCCAGCTTTAAAGCCCCTTTTCAAGCGGACAAGCTTTTCCATGTATCGGCGATAGAAGGCCCAAACAACCGCCACGAGAATCATCAATGTGACAAGCTCTTGGAAAAAGACGAATCCTGGGTATAATGGACCGAACGGCAAATGGTTTCCAGGTGACAATCCTTTGATGAACATATCAATTGCGCCAAATTGGACAAGGATAAATCCGTAAAACATCATGACATGAATGATTCCCGATTTTTTGTCCTTCAGCAATTTCGATTGTCCAAACACAATCTTGCCTACTCGCTTCAAGCGTAACTTAACTTCGCCATCAAACTCTGACTTCCTCCCCAGTTTGATGTAGGCTATTCTAGTCGTAACAACTCTAGCAAATAAATAGATTGCATAAATCGTTACAATTAAGAATGCGATCCAGTTGATGATAAGAAATGTATCCATTTATATGCTCCCCCTCTTTTTTATTTATTCAGAATGATAGCGATTTCATAATGTGCTAAAAAAATTTGATGGCAACTGGGGATGATACAATATTTGATATGTACCGCCAGTTTAGAAAATTCTTTACTACTACTTTATAGGTGAATGACCATTCAGTCAATAGATTTGTATAAATAAAATTATTTTATTATTTGGAGATTAATACAGATTACTAACCTAATGTACTCAAAGAATTTCTTCTGACGGTCCGCAGCCCCCGATACACCTTCGCTTTCCGTGGGCGGCTTTGTGAGCCTCCGACGCACAGGACGTGCTAGTGCAGACGTTGCCACAGGACGTGGCGTTCTTAGTCTGCCTCAGGCGCAAGCGCCTTGTGGGGTCTCACCGATGCCTCTGCTCCCACAGGAGTCTCCGGTGTATCGGGGGCTGCTCCCAGGTATTTCTGTTATTTAGCGTAATGAATAAATTTACTTATCTAATTCATACGATATTTTTACTTACAAGTAGCGCTATTGCCTTATATAATCAAAATGCCATTATTGATTTTAGCAGAGAGCAGTCCAAATATCTCGAGACTCCTGCGGGAGGAAAGGCTTAGGGGAGACCCCACAGCGAGCTTGCTCGCGAGGAGGCTTCCCAGCCGCCCGCGAAAAGCGAGAGGTATTTGTACTGCGGACCTCCAATAGGAATGAAGCCCAAAAAAGCCAAATCATCCCCCCCTAGGAAATGATTTGGCTTTTTATTTAAATTACATTTTTTCTGGTGCAGTTACACCAATTAGATTCAATGCATTGGCGATGGTAATTCGGACTGCTTTCATTAAAGCTATTCTTGCAGTTGTACGTTCTTGAGCGTCGGCATCGAGTACTTTTTCAGCGTTATAGAAGCTATGAAGTAATGATGCTAGCTCGAACACGTAATTTGTTAGACGTTGTGGTGCATGTTTTTCCGCCGCGTCAGCGATTGTTTGTGGGAATTCACCAAGTTTCTTTAATAAATCCTGCTCTTTTTCAGCTGTTAAAATTTCAGGATTAAACTCCGCATCAACATCAAAGCCTTTATTTTTCGCCTGCTCCAACATCGTACAGATCCGAGCATGGGCATATTGTACGTAGTATACCGGGTTTTCATTGGACTGGGAACGTGCAAGGTCCATGTCAAAATCAAGCTGGGAATCGTTCGAACGGGAAACGAAGAAGTAGCGCGTCGCATCAATGCCCACTTCGTCCATCAATTCACGGAGGCTGACCGCTTTTCCAGTACGCTTACTCATGCGGACCTTTTCGCCGCCTTCGAAGAGATTCACCATTTGAATGATTTTTACATCAAACTTGTCTGCTGAATATCCTAAAGCTTGAATTGCAGCTTTCATCCGGGCAACATAACCATGGTGGTCAGAGCCCCAAACGTTAATGATTTTATCAAAACCACGATCTAATTTATTTTTATGATACGCAATATCTGGAGTCAGGTATGTGTAACTGCCATCTTGTTTGATGATGACACGGTCTTTGTCGTCTTCACCGAATGCGGTAGACTTGAACCACGTTGCCCCATCTTTTTCATAGACGTAGTCCCCTTCTTCCAGCTTCTTGATCGCATCCTGAATCTGATTATCTTCATAAAGAGAACGCTCTGAAAACCAATTGTCAAACTCGACTTGGAAATCTTTTAAGTCGCGTTCAATGTTTTTCAAGGAAGCTTTTAAGCCATATTCCTTCATATATTCCAAACGCTCTTGATGGGATTTCTCCAGCCATTTATCGCCGTCTTCTTCAATAATCGCTTTTGCCATATCGATAATGACTTGACCATGATAGCCATCTTCTGGCATTTCGACATCTTGACCGAGTTCCTGTAAATAACGCGCCTCAACAGATAAACCGAGATTATCAATTTGGCTTCCAGCATCATTGATATAATATTCCCGTTCAACATTGTATCCAGCTGCATCGAACACATTACAAAGCACATCTCCGTAAGCCGCTCCACGCGCATGACCAAGATGCAGGTCTCCAGTTGGGTTCACCGATACGAATTCCACTTGTACCCGTTCCCCATTTCCGGCATTCGATCTGCCGTAATTTTCCCCTTGTTCCAAGACCGTTGGAATAATTTGTTGCAGGAAGTCATTTTTCATGAAGAAGTTGATGAATCCTGGTCCAGCAATTTCAATTTTTTCAATGGATGCTTCTTCTTGATTGATTTCCTTCACGATATCGTCCGCAATTTGTCGTGGAGCTTTTTTAGCAATCCGGGCTAGTTGCATTGCGATATTCGTTGCAAAATCACCATGGGATTTATCTTTTGGTTTTTCCAAAATCACTTCAGGAAGCTCTTCCTTGCTAGCAAGTCCTGCTGTAAGCACTGCTTGAGCAATTTCCTGTTTCAGCTGCTGCTCTGTTTGTTCTAATACGTTCATTCAGAGTCCTCCTCTTTAATAAATAGCTCTAACATATGATTTCTTTCATCCTGTCCGTTTAACTTCACCGTATATTTCAGTCTCAATCGCGCAGATTTACTAGGTTGAAGCTGTTCATACACGATTGTATTTGTAAAAGTTTCCATATGGATGTTGCCATGGGGATGTTTGTAGACATTCTCCGTCAACTGTCCAAGACGAAATTGTTGATGCATGGAGACTGCCCCACTTCGTTTAATCGATACTTTTTCTTGTTGAATCGTAATCATCGTAGTGATATCCATATCATCAACTTTTTCTTTATAGGACAAGACATCCCTTCCAGCACTCTGTATAAAGACACCATTGGCCTTTACTGCGTTCATTTCTTTATCGGCAGCATCTTGAATCGTCGTCTTCAATTCAACAGCTACTCGTTTTATTGGCTCATTCATGTTATCGACTTTCCTTTTTAGATAATGTGACTATTATATCGATAAAATAGCAAGCTTATCAATAAAAATATGTATTGTTCCCTATTCTACGGAACTTTTCAAACAATTTTTGATTTATGTTGGATAAACAACAAAAATGAAAAACCATTAGTTTCCGGCAGTTTAATTATGTACTAGGATTGAATTACAAGCAAATACAACAAAACAAATTACTTAGGAGGAATACAAATGGTTAAGATTGGAATTATTACAGGAAGTACGAGACAAGGAAGAGTAAATACACAAGTGGCAGAATGGGTGAAATCCATTGCCGACAAAAGAACAGATGCGGAATATGAATTAGTGGATATTAAAGATTATAACCTGCCACCATTCAACGAGCCAGTTCCAGCGATCATGTCTCAAGATTACCAAGCACCGGAAGCGAAAGTCTGGTCAAAAAAGATTGATGAGCTTGATGGATTTGTTTTCATTACACCGGAGTACAACAAAGCAATCACTTCATCATTAAAAGATGCAATTGATTACCTCTATCCTGAATGGAATAACAAAGCAGCAGGAATCGTCGGCTACGGATCCACCCTCGGCGTGACTGCAGCAAACAATCTGCGTTTGGCATTATCTGTTCCAAAAGTGGCGGTAGTTGGTACACAACCGGGATTAAGCTTATTCACTGACTTCCAGGATATGAGCGTATTCAACCCAGCACCGTATCATGAAGCTACAATCAACACCATGCTGGATGAAGTTGTTACATGGTCTACGGCATTGAAAACAGTTAGAGAAAAAACAGCTGTGGAAGTATAAGGTAATTCAATCCAACTCTAGTAAAAGTTAAGGACACGAACGGAAGAGAATACCTCTTGCTCGTGTCCTTATTTGGTATATAAGAACGGAATGATAGGCGGAAGCTATTCATTCGTGTACTTAGAATGCTTGTAAGAACATGAACCATGGGAGAATTTTTTTGTTCATGCTCTTAGAACACTTGTAAGAACATGAAGCGCAGTAAATTCTTCTCATTCGTGCTCTTAGAATACTTATAAGTACACGAACTGCGGAAAATTATACTCGTTCATGCTCTTAGACTACTTATTAGAACACGAAGCGCAGGGAATTCTTCTCATTCATGTTCTTAGACCACTTATAAAAACATGAACCGCGGGAAATTCTTCTCGTACATGCTCTTAGAACGATTATAAGTACACGAACCGCGGTGATTTCTGCTCACTCATGCTCTTAGATCAATTACAAAAGCACGAAGCATAAATAATTCTCCCTAACTCATGCTCTTAGACTACTTATTAGAACACGAACGGAGTGAATCATCCTAAGCTGAAGCTCTTGCACCATTCTCATTCCTAATAGAAAACAAGGGATTATTGTTTATTTTCTCCCTAATTTTCCCATACTGGATGAAAAGCGAGTATTAGGGGAGCTGGAAGAAGTGAAAAGGCGAAAAAAACGATTGCCAAGAATTATATTCAAGTTAGGTTTTTACATGGTTGCAGTCGTCCTCTTATCTGTAATTGGATTGCTCGGGGTAAGTTACTTGATGGGACCTCCGCCAATGAGCACCGAACAAAACACAATGATTTATAGTAATAACGAAAAGATAATTGGTGTCGAGAGCGCTTTTGAAAACCGTTTTTGGATAGAGCTTGATGACATTTCCGATAAAGTAATTGCGACAACCATCCTCATTGAGGATAAACATTTTTATGATCACTTTGGATTTGATATTAAGCGGATCGGGGGAGCGATTTTAAAAAATATCCAGACCGGTTCGCTGCGCGAGGGTGCCAGTACCATTACTCAACAGCTTGCTCGGAATCTCTATTTAACCCATGAAAAGACATGGGTACGTAAGCTGAAGGAAGCATTTTACACGATTCAATTGGAAATGCACTATACAAAAGATGAAATATTGGAAGGTTATTTAAATACCATTTATTACGGACATGGAGCATATGGAATTGAAACAGCGAGTCAATATTTTTTCGGGAAATCCCAAGAAGATCTCTCTTATGCCGAGGCGGCGATGTTGGTTGGAATACCTAAAGGTCCAACCCACTATTCCCCCTTTAATAACGAAGAGAAGGCCGTTGCAAGGAAAGACTTGATTCTCAAGACCCTCTGGCGTGGAAATGTGATTGACGATGCGACTTATTATATGGCAGCTAATGAAAAACTGGAATACGATTCAAATGGAGAAAAGATGATCCAAGAGTTTGCCGGACACTTTCTTGATCAAGCGATCAGCGAGGCGGCTGGCATCCTTGAACTGCCTGAGGAAGAGATACGTTCAGGTGGATATCGGTTATATACAACACTCGATGAGGACCTCCAGACCGAGTTGGAAGAAGTGATACCCGAGGTGATTCCAGAAGATACAGAACTTGAAACGGCCATCTATTCAATGGATATCCACACGGGAGCGGTGCTCGCCCTATCAGGAGGTAAAAATTATCGTAATAGTGAGTTCAACCGGGCGACGAGTGCGGAACGTATGCCAGGATCAAGCTTTAAACCATTTTTATATTACACCGCTCTGGAAAGCGGTTATACCCCACTTACGGAACTGATGAGCAAGCCGACGGCATTCAGATTGAACAACGGTGAAATATACGAACCGAGTAATTTCAATCATTATTACGCTTACGAACCGATCAATCTCGCTCAAGCGATTGCCCTTTCTGATAATGTTTATGCGGTACGGACGAATATCTATTTGGGGACCGATCGTTTAGTGGAAACGGCGAAAAAATTCGGGATTGATGGTGATCTGCCATCCGTCCCGTCCCTTGCCCTAGGCACAGCGGCGGTATCTCTGGAGGAATTGGTTAACGCTTATAGCATGCTGGGGAATGGCGGGAAAGAAACTTCGCCCTATACGATAGAAAAAATTATCGATAAACATGATCGAGTAATTTATGAAAGAGAGCAGCCGCGCCAGAAGCAGGTATTGAATGAGAAGACGAGTTTTATTTTGACCCATCTGTTAAGTGGGATTTTTGAGCCAAAGTTGAATGGTTATATGCCGGTTACAGGTAGCCCGATTTCCAATCAATTGTCGAGATTATATGCGGGTAAGTCCGGTACCACTGCCTCGGATAACTGGATGGTTGGTTACAGCCCATCCATAGCAACAGGGGTTTGGACAGGATATGACGATAACCGGACGATTGAATTGGTACAAGAGTCAACTTATGCGAAAGAAATTTGGGCCCGTGTCATGGAGGCAGCCCATAAGGACCAGCCTCAAGAAAACTTTCCAGTTCCAGATGGCGTCGTTGGTGTTCCGATTGATTTGGAAACCGGATTGCGTGCTACTCCCTACTGTGGAGAGAATATAATCATGTACTTTGAGGAAGGTACAGAGCCAATGGATTATTGCGAGCCACAAATCAATCCTGACCAAGAGGAAGATGGATTTTTCAAAAAGTGGTTTCAAATGTTTTTCGGCTGAACCGCCCGAATTGAATAGGTTTGTTACAAAAAAGAAACCAACGAGCAGCGAGTGTCCAGCTCAGCTACTGTTGGTTTCTTTTTTGTCCTAGTAAAAATGTCCATTTAAATATATTTTACAAATTTCTACCTTAAATCACAACTTTTTAACGTTTTTTTACTTTTTTCGTCACATTTTGTTCAAATCTCACTGTTCAAACGCTTGTTTTAATTCATCTGTTGAGTTATTCCACATCTCTTCGTTAAATTCAATGAGATAATCCCGTAACAACTTTTTCGAATGTTCATCCATATGGTCGATGACGATTTTATTTTTTAGTGACTGCTCCATATGTTTCACATGCTCTGCCATTGATTTGTAGGCGCGCTTGATTTCCCGGTCGACGCGGATTTCACTGCCGGCAACCCCTGCATAATACGTGCCTTTCTCATTACGATCAAGGTTCACCCAAACGATCCAATACAGCTTACCATTTGGTACCTCTTCTTTATTTCGGATCCACTTTACGCGGCGCTCCACTTCACTGCGGGCATGCATCGCTCCCATATCAACGTACGCTTTATTCTCATTCGGGTCGACGATGACAGAAGACATATTTTCTAAGCTGATTGCCCCCACTCCGTATCCTCCATGTCCATCAGTTGAATCATCTTTTATAATCGTAAATCTATTTTTCTTTTTTTCTTGATCATTTGTCATTGTCATTACTCCTTTCACTCTCTAATTGACTCCTATAAAAAAGCAGGACAGCAGTGTTTCCTGTCCCACATCATAATGGGAAAGGCATTATTCCTTTATCCCAATTATAACTCACGAATCTGTGTAATAAACTTATATGCTTCTTTTATCTCTTCATCCGAGAAGTTTTGTTTCGGTTTCACTTGGTGCAGTTTTTCTACTTGTTCAAGCTGTGGTAAATCTTCGAAGTATAAAATAGTAGAGACAAGTTCAAGAAAACGCGAGCTTTTTGATTTCAGCAAATCCACTTTTTCCATCATATCCGGCATGTCGAGCGTGAATTGCTTCAAGAAATTCTCGCCTTCCGGTGTGACGTGATAACAATACTGGAAGTAGTTCGCTTTATCTTCCTTTGTTTCGGTAAGAAATCCAAGGTTGCAGAGCTCTTCGACTCGTAACGTCAACTCTTCCGAATAGGGTCCATAGAAATGAAATTGATATTTCTCCTCAAATGGACAGTCGGCTTTTTGTAAAATATAGATCATCTTCTGCAATTTCTTTCGGCCGGTTACTTCATTGGCAACACAAAAAAAGTGAATCAATTTTGCGTGTTTAATTAACATTTTTTCTACTCTCTCCTTGCCCGTAAAGAATGTCCATAATTTGTTGTTTTAATCCGTTGTCTGTGAGGGCCTTCAGCTTGTCCAGTGGGAAATACAATTTGTGGTCTGTCCGTTTTTTCCCGGAAATCGATTCAACAATATCGGAATGCCGAGATAATTCTTTCAAGCTTCCATTCGGCATTTGCAAGTGGATCGGCAGCCGCTCTTCCTCTTCTCCCGGCCGGTAAAAGTCATACGGAAGATCGGAGGATGAATCTACAACTAGATAGTATTCCGGCTCAATTCCTGCTTTCATAAATAACTGCGTAAGCTCCAGAAGATCATTAATTTGTAAGTTCGGATTGAACTCGACATATTTGAAAAGCCGGCGATTCATAAAACGTTCGCACAGGTCGCTTAGAATCTCGTCCTCTTCCTCTTGCCAAAGTTGGAAGTAATATTGGACAACCGATTCATCCAGTTTCAAATAATCTTCTAAGGAAACATCTTCCTCAAAGAATGAAATGAAATGAATAGGTTCTAATTTAAACGTATACCCTACATCTTGATATAAATGTTTCGCACGGTGAAGTATTTTCGATAAAATGACTTCCGCACTGCGTGTGACAGGATGGAAATATACTTGCCAGTACATTTGATAGCGGCTCATAATATAGTCCTCCACCGCATGCATACCTGTAGATTTTATGACGACCTGATCTTCGATTGGACGCATGACACGGAGGATTCTTTCCATATCAAAATGACCGTAGCTGACACCAGTGAAATAAGCATCACGTTGCAAGTAATCCATCCGGTCTGCATCAATTTGGCTGGAGATGAGACTGACGACTAATTTATCTTCATACGTTTTTCCGATTACGTCTGCCACTTTACGCGCAAAACCTGGACTGACTTTCTCCAAAATTTCATTTACTTTCGTATCGCCCACAATGATGGCCTGGGTGAAATACTCATGATCGAGCTTGAAAACTTTTTCAAAGGAATGGGAAAAAGGTCCATGTCCAAGGTCATGAAGCAATGCCGCACAAAGGCAGAGTAACCGTTCCTCATTGTTCCAATGTTCACGGTCTTTGAAGTTATTGAGGATTCTCCGGACAATTTCATAGACTCCGAGGGAATGGTTGAAGCGGCTATGTTCTGCACCGTGGAAGGTCAGATGCGTCGTTCCTAGCTGTTTAATGCGCCGTAATCTTTGAAATTCCGGGGTCGCAATCAGATCCCATATGACACGATCCCGCACATGCACATAGCGGTGCACTGGATCTTTAAATACTTTCTCCTCTGATAATTGATCATCTTTATATGCCAACTTTTCCACCCGTTTCTTTTGGTGATTATTAACTTATTATATAATACAATTGGATAGGAAAAAAGGATAAGGAGAAAACTATGAAAAAATGGGATGAAATTATAAGTTATGAAACTTTTCGTTATATAGATCACACTGCTCTGCATGAATTTGAAGGGAAACCTTATACAGCAATGACTTCTTTTGCGATAGATGATGCGATTGCAACTGCAGTGAGCAACGGCGCATCCCCTCCTGCCTTTCGCCTATGGAAGCATCCGAGTACCATTGTGTTGGGAATTCCGGACGGGCGTCTACCTTTTCTGGACGACGGGGTCGCCTACTTGCAGGAGCAAGGGTACCGAGTCATTATCCGTAATTCTGGTGGACTTGCGGTAGCATTGGACGAGGATGTGCTTAATTTGTCCTTGGTATTACCAGATGTACAGCATGTTTCCATCCACGATGCATATGAAGCGATGTATCATTTTGTCCAGCATATGTTTCAAGATTTGACAGGAGAAATCGAAGCTTATGAAATCGTCGGCTCCTACTGTCCTGGGGACTATGATTTAAGTATTAATGGCAAAAAATTTGCCGGTATCTCCCAGCGTCGAATCAAGGAAGCTGCAGCGACACAAATTTATTTGGATGTACGTGGCAATAGCCAACAGCGCGCCCGTCATATCCAAGAGTTTTATAGGCTGAGTAAAAGAGATGAAAGCACGAAGTTTGTATATCCTGAAGTTGTTCCAGAAGTGATGGGGTCTCTATCCGATCTGCTCGACCACCCGCTGACAGTTGATGATGTGAAAGGTCGAGTATACCGCGCATTAGAGAATTTGAGCGAAGAAATTATCGTGCAGGAGTTCTCGGAGCAAGAGAAAGCAACATTTGAAAAGCGCTATGAGCAAATGCTGAAGCGAAATGAGCGGATTGACCAGCGTTAATGCCTGGAATAAGATAAAGCAGCTTTATTTTCCTGAACAATCCATGTAGACATGGATTAGGGAAAGTAGAGCTGCTTTATTTGACTGAGCACATCTTGTAAGCGGGATTTCAGGAAAGTAAGACCACTTTATTCGACCGAGCACTTCTTATAAGCGGGAATTCGGGAAAGTAAAGCCACTTTATTTGCCCGAACGCTCCTTGGAAGCAGGGTTTCGGAAAAGTAAAATCTCTTTATTTGACCGAACACTTCCCAATAGCAAGTTTCCAGGAATTTAAACCAGCAACGTCTAAGCAAAACAAAAACACATGTAACCAACTGCTGGTTCCATGCGTTTTGATATGATATTAACTTTCCAATGCTTGGGCTGCTGTGATGATTGCGAGCTTGTACACGTCATCTGCGCTGCACCCGCGGGATAAATCATTGACGGGGCTGTTAAGTCCTTGCAAGATTGGCCCAACTGCTTCAAA
This sequence comes from Oceanobacillus luteolus, assembly GCF_042678205.1. Taxonomy (NCBI): domain Bacteria; kingdom Bacillati; phylum Bacillota; class Bacilli; order Caryophanales; family Bacillaceae; genus Oceanobacillus; species Oceanobacillus luteolus. The sequence goes on along the minus strand of NZ_JBHUDE010000005.1, from coordinate 223,614 downwards.
ACCACCTAGGCGCTGGGCAATTTTATAGCCGATGTTTCCCGCTTCAAGGCTTGGGAAAATAAATACATTTGCATCTCCTTTGATGACCGAATCTGGAGCTTTTTTAGCTGCAACACTTGGTACAAAGGCAGCATCGAATTGGAATTCTCCATCGATGACAAGATCTGGGTTAGTCTCCTTGGCTATCTGTAGCGCATCGATTACCCGCTCTGTCTCTTCTGACTTCGCAGAGCCTTTTGTAGAAAAGCTTAACATGGCAACTCGCGGGTCGATATTAAAGAGCTTCGCAGTCCCTGCAGTTTCCACTGCAATTTCAGCAAGGTCATTTGCATCTGGTGCAATATTGATGGCACAGTCGCCAAATACATATTTTTCCTCATTTCTGACCATAATGAATACACCAGAAGTTTTCTTCACCCCAGGCTTTGTTTTAATGATTTGCAGTGCCGGGCGAACGGTGTCTGATGTAGAGTGGACGGCGCCACTTACTAGTCCATCCGCTTCATTTTGATAGACAAGCATCGTTCCAAAATAGTTCTCATTCTTTAGAACCTCACGAGCTTGTTCCGGCGTAGCTTTTCCTTTTCGACGCTCAACAAAGGATTCTACCATTTCTTCAAAAGCTGGATAATGATTAGGAGCGATTATCGTACAGCCACTAATATCATATGACAGGGAATTTGCTTTTTCCTGGATGGCACTTTCTTCACCAATTAAAACAGGTGTCAGCAGTCCCTCTTTACTTAATTTCGATACTGCTTCCAAGATTCGCTCGTCCAGGCTTTCTGGAAAAACAATTTTCTTGTCTGCAGAAGTAATTTTATGTTTTAACTCTTGGAATAAGTCACTCATTGTAACGCCTCCATTATGATGTCTTACCTAATATTTTACGGTATTTGGCTAATGAATGAAAGAAATAACCACTGATTTGACCCGATATTTGACAAAGGTTTGACAGCTACAGTTATAAGATGAATTACATATGGTAGTTATGCTATATTGAAAGCAGATTCAATTATGTTAGGAGAGATAGAATGGCTGAAGCAGTAGTAACAATGGATGGTTGGTGCAAACTACATGATACACGCACTTTTGACTGGCCATCATGGAAAATGATCGCAGAAGAAGAACGTAAAGCAGCAATCAATGAATTTCAGGAAATCATGAAAAAATGGGATGCTGTTGAAGAAAATAAAGAAGGAAGTCAATCTGTCTATAAAGTGGTCGGCAATAAAGCTGATCTGTTATTTATTTTCCTACGTCCTACAATGGACGAGCTGGAAGAAATCAAACGAGATATTAATCGTTCTAAGCTGGGGGATTTCCTTATCCCTGCATACTCTTATGTATCCATCGTGGAAATGACTATGCATAATCCGATGCAAGAAGGAAAAGACAGAGAGCTTTCCCCAGCGGTGGAAGCAAGATTGAAACCGATTCTGCCAAAATGGGAATACGCATGTTTCTATCCAATGGCTCGCCGTCGTGAGCAACATGCGAACTGGTTTGAAATCTCCAAAGCGGAACGTACAAGATTACTTTATGAGCATGGAATGACTGGCCGCAAATATGCTGGCAAAGTGAAAGAAATCATCAGTGGTTCCATCGGTTTGGATGAATGGGAATGGTGTGTCACTCTATTCGCCCACGACCCACTTCAGTTCAAAAAAATCGTATACGAAATGCGTTTTGATGAAGTGACGACTAAGTTTGCCGAATTCGGTGACTTCATAATCGGAGCATACCTACCTGAAGAAGATTTTGCAGGTTATTTTGAAGTTTAATATGAAGTTAGTCTATAAAAAAACCTTCCATCTTAAATGAAAAGATGGAAGGTTTTTTGTCATCATTTCGCCCAAATGACATACATATAATTAGTGAATGATACATCTGAAGAGTAAAGTCCAACTGGCAAGCATGTTAAATGGAAAATAACCTTGTTTCTGATTGCTTGCTTCAGGATTAAACGGCGTTTAGTATGGCTAGTTGCACACTGGCCAACAGTCTACCGTATTGTATTCTTTTGTAAAGACGAGGAGGTTTTACATGTGAGTGAGGAAAAAGATGTGAATCAAGAGCAGCAAAGTTTTTATGGTCATCAGCAACAGCAAAGCACATATTATCCACAACCATTCTACTCCTATTATCCAACATACCCTTTCAGACAAATGACACCTATGGCACAACAGCAACAGCAGCAACAACAAACTGCTGGAGGTCAAGGTATGCTGCCGCTAGAGCAATCTTATATTGAAAATATTTTACGCTTGAATCTTGGTAAAACGGCAACTGTTTATATGACCTTTGAAGGAAATAATAGCCGGTCATTCACTGGGGTTATTGAAGCTGCGGGAAGAGACCATATTATCTTAAGTGAGGAAGGAACAGGTCGTCGCGTACTACTATTGATGGTTTATTTGGATTATGTCACGTTCAATGAAGAAATTAATTACAACTTGCCTTTCGGACAATCCAGCCAGCAATTCTCTCAATTTCCACCGAGATAGACACTGTTTAATAGAAAAAAGGATGGCAATTTATCCATTTGCCATCCTTTCATCCTATAAAGGGGGCGAACCTTGTGCGGCATACCTATGAAAGGATTTTACAGCTTGAGCTCATTACGTTAGGATTGTCGATTGTGCTTGGCTTCATTTCCCTTTTTAATGGTTCCCTTTTCTTTCTTTTTTTTTCACTTTATATGCTTGCTCTTAGTTTAGCTTGTGACGCATATAGTCATCAATTTACTACTTATCGCAACATGCAAGGCATCAAGCAATTAGTCCGCGCAGCCTTGATCGTTATTCTGACGACTATATTCATTTTTCATTTATAAGTATTTAACAATTGCTGTACCGAGCAGAACCCAGCCGATCAGGAAACACACTCCACCGATTGGAGTAATCATCGCAAACGTCCGGATTGCTGTGGTGGAATAGATATACAAACTTCCTGAAAAAATGATAATGCCGGCAAGGAACAGCCAACCTGCCCACGTCAGACTTGCCGCCTGGAATTTTGTCATCAACAATCCAACCGCAAGAATTGCTGCGGTATGGAACATTTGATAGTCAACAGCTTTTCCCCATGTGTCTAGTTGCTTTTCAGTCAACTTCCCTTCCAATCCGTGAGCCCCAAAGGCTCCTAAAGCAACTGCCAAAAATCCGTTGATAACTCCCGCTAATAATAATATTTTCATCTCTCTGTCTCCTTTAAAAGTCAAAAATTGAATCGCCATTTGCTCCATCATGATTGATGGTGGGGGACGGTTTTGTCTCTATTACGCTACTCTTCTTTTCTCCGAGCATCGCTTTTATTTCCTGTTCTGTAAAAGAAGTGTGTGCACTTTCTGCTGAAGGTGCAGGCTTCGAATCTTCCTCAAGAAACAGTTCACATAACAATTTGATATGATTAATATGCTGCAGAAAAGCTTTTCGATCATGTTCAGCTGCTTTTGCTGAATGTAGTTCTTTCTGCATTTTATTTAAAATCGTTTCATTCTGCATGATTTATTTCACTCCCGATTATAGGTTACTATAATTATATCACGCACATATTTTTACACAAAAAAAAGCCCTAGTATATTACTAGTGCTGCTGCCGTACTGAAATATTTATATTGAGGGTTTCCTTTGTTTTTTGTTCTTCCACATGACGATTGTAAAGCCAGCATAAAAAATCCAGTTCCTTTTGCTCCAGCGTTCTGCCAAGTTTTTCTGCCGTTTCCAAGCAAAATTTCTCATAATCTTTCAAGCTTTACTACCCCCTCTACCACAAGGTTCCATCATTATGTATATTATAGAGCACATCTTTTGCTTTTTCAAGAACTTTTCTGAAAAAAGAGAACTGAATGACGATTCATCCAGTTCTCCTATAATCTACTCATTATTACCTAGCCTTGACTCTAAATCGGTTATACGCGCATGAAGAGATGCAATGTCTTCTTTCGTTGCCAGGCCAAGCTCTTCCGCTGCTTTACGTTTTTGTTCTTCTGATTTCATTGTCCATTCTTCGGTTTTCTTCTCGCCTTTATTAATGAATTCATTCATCATCTGTTTAGCTTCATCTTTAGAAATTTCATTTTTTGAAACAAGTTCATCCAACTTTTTTTCTAATTTTTCCTTGCCGGCAAGTGCAGCACCTAACCCAAGCAAGAAACCTTTCCTTAAGTAATCACTCATCATTTACACCCCCTTTTATAAGAAATAGGTTATAACCTGTTATGCTAAACCCCATGTCGCTTACGTTTTTGATTTTTTACTCTTAATCATTCTACGATGGAACAATAATAAGATATTCAATAAAATGAAAAAAATACCGGCGATACTCCAACCGAAGTAACGGATAAAGACTACATCCATAGAGAAACTATAAATACCAATTATTATCCCTAATACTACCATTATAAAAGAAAATGTCTCAAGCAGTAGATAGTATTGGTGTTTCATTTTAATATGGAACTTTTCCTTATCCCATACCCGGTCGCGCTCCCCGCTTTCAAGAAAATTCAACAGGGCCCTTGGATAAGAAAGGAGTGGGTCGGTTGCATTCTTCACGTACTGTTTCGCCACCGATTCGATAATACTCGACTTTCCAAACCAATCCCTTATTCTATCTTTACCCCATTTCACGATATCTATATCAGGATTTATCGCAAAGAGGATGCCAACGACGATGGATATGGCACGAAGTAGATACGCATAGTCCGCCGGAAGCTGAATCGGCTGTTCTTGCACCATTTCCGTCACTTCATCAAATAACTGGTTGATCGTTTGGCTGTTTAAATTCTTTAACGACCCATCCGAGTATAACTCTACAGCATCACGCATGACTTCTTTAATTTTTTTCTTGTCTGCATTCGGGAGAAGGAAGTTCATTTTATCTAAAGCATCGACGACAATATCGTAATTATCTATGATGAATCCTTGAACGAGCAGCTTGAAGTATTCCGTATCTTGTTTCTTAATTTCTCCAACCATCCCGAAATCGATGATGGCAACTGTTCCATCCTGTTGCAAAAGAATATTACCTGCATGCGGATCGGCATGGAATTTACCAGGATTTAAAAATTGGTCCACATAAAAATCAAATAGCGCTTTCGAGATGACTTGCCTGTTCAGCCGGTGCTCCCGATAAAATGCTGCATTCGTAATCTTTTCCCCATGAATCCACTCCATCACAATCACACGTTTGGTAGAGTATTCTTCATAAAATTCAGGGATATGAATGTTTTCCATATCGGCATAACGTTCTTTAAAGTACTTGCCAAACTCCACTTCCTTTTTGTAATCAAGCTCCCGCTCCATCACTGTGACAAGCTCGTTATAAAGTGCTTTTAAATCAGCTTTTTTCCCGAAGGTGGTAAACACTTTAAGGATCCAAAATACCATCCGCATGGCGACAAAGTCTTTATGGAAAATTTCTTCGATACGGTGGCGCCTTACTTTAATCGCGACTTCATTGCCATTGTTCAAAACTCCATAATATACTTCACCGATGGAAGCAGAGGCGACGGATTCTTTTTTAATATAGTTCATATGTTCATAAATATTTTCTCCCCAGTCTTCCTGGAGAATTTTTTCCGCATATTCAAAAGGCATCGGCGGGACGTGATCGACCAATTCACTCAACTCTTCAATGAAGACATCAGGAAGAAAGTCTTTTCTCGTACTTAAAAATTGCCCGACTTTAATCAACACACCACCAAGTCGTTCGGCTTTTTTCCGATAATCTCTTGCCAATTTTGCAAGGAGTATGTTCCACTTTTCATTCGTTTGTTCATCCCAAACTGAATGAATAAATAAGAAAAGGTAAATTCTAAAAATAAATTTAAGCGTTAGTGAGACGATAACTAAGTAGCGATATAAAAAATTATACTTAAACAGTTTGCGCAAATGGACCACCTCTACTTACATCTTCCCTAATTTCACCTTATCTTATCCTATTCACATAAACAAATCTTAAAGGCAAGAAGTGAGAATTAATGGAAAATAAGATAACCTATTGCATGTTTTTCCGGACGGCTGTATAATTATGCAGTACGTTGAATATTGGAGGATTTAATCATGTTAAAAGAATATACATTAAAGAACTATTTATTATTTATTATCCCATCTATAATTGGAATTCTACTATTTATTACGCCTATTTCGGTCGCTGATGGTACAACCATTCCAATTGCATTTTTAGCAGGGCTTGTAGAAGATGGGCTAGCTCCTTATTTGTCGCTCATCATGATGCTGATCATCGTCATTACAGCAATCTTAACTCTACTTGGATTTGCGACGAAAGGAAAAGCATATGCGAATACTCCTTTCTTCCAAGGATTGTTCACAACTTCCCTGTTCTGGACAATTACCCGTGTAGTAGCAGCAGTTTTTGCAATCATGGTTTACTTTGAGCTTGGCCATGAGATGTTTTACAGCGGTGATACGGGTGGAACGTTATTGCATGGATTATTGCATACATTATTCACAGTGTTCCTGTTCGCCGGTTTATTTTTACCGCTCCTCACGAACTTCGGTTTATTGGAGTTCTTTGGAGCATTGATGACAAAAGTGATGCGCCCATTATTCAGACTTCCAGGTCGCTCTTCCATTGATGCACTTGCATCTTGGGTCGGTGATGGAACAATTGGGGTACTACTCACAAGTAAACAGTATGAAGAAGGTTTTTACACGAAACGGGAAGCTACCGTAATTGGTACTACATTCTCGATTGTATCGATTACATTTTCTTTAGTTGTTTTAGCAGAAGTTGGTCTGCAGCATATGTTTGTCCCTTATTATTTGACGATTGTATTTGCTGGATTCGTTGCAGCGATCATTATGCCGAGAATACCACCACTTTCACGCAAAAAAGACGACTATATCAATGAGAGCAATGAGCCCATCGATGAATCTATCCCTCAAGGATATAATTCAGTTACCTTTGGATTGAAAAACGCGTTGGAACGTTCAAAAACAGAAACGAATGTATTTAAATTCTTTAAAGAAGGCTTTCAAAATATATTAGATATGTGGATGGGTGTTGCTCCAGTCGTTATGGCTTTCGGATTAATCGCTCTAATTATTGCAGAATACACACCATTTTTCAGCTGGATTGGAGCACCATTTATTCCATTGCTAGAACTGATGCAAGTACCATATGCAAAAGAAGCATCTGAAACGATATTAATTGGTTTTGCTGATATGTTCCTGCCAGCAATCATCGGTTCTGGCATTGAATCTGAAATGACACGATTCATTATCGCAGCATTATCTGTCACTCAATTGATTTACTTGTCAGAAGTCGGAGGATTACTGTTAGGGTCGAAAATCCCAGTTACCTTCCTTGATTTGGTTTTCATTTTCTTATTACGTACGATCATTACGTTACCAATCATCACTTTAATTGCACATTTCTTATTTTAAACACGGAAAACCAGGACATACAAAGGCAGTTTCCTTTGGACATCCTGGTTTTTTTATGTTATTCATGATTCCTGAAAATGGAGCGGTGTTTGTTCCATTTAGTAATCATCTCCATTATGAACTTGGGGCTTATTCCACGGCAATTTTTATGTGAACTCGGGCCATTCTCAGCTGGATTTGGGCTTTTAGGCAAAAAAGAGCAGGGATCTTAAGTCCACTGCTCTAATTTTCGCTTCAGTAAAGTCGCTCTTCCTTCAATGAGCGGTTGAGAAATCCCCAAGACAGGCTTGGAAGATAGTAGATAGACTAGGCCTGCTGAAATCGCCGCAAGTCCGATCACATCCAGAAAACCATCAACCGTAAATAACTCTGTCTGGCGGAAGTATTGGATAAAGAATCCGTGTAATAAATACACATAAAGTGTTCTGGCTCCAAGATAAGTGACTCCTTTGATGTTCGCGGAAGGAATCCACGCAAGGATACTGATCACCATAAGACTGGATAATCCATACACAAGCAAGCGTACAAAACCTCCATACCATTCGACGCCTAAATCTCCATACGATTTAGATGCCAACAGCCAACCTGTATTGATTTCTGGCAGATAATAGATTAATAGCGCGAAAACTGCCATCACGACTAATCCAACTCGCTTCACGATGTTCCTTTTCACAAGCATCAGCTGCTTTTCCGTCAGCCAATAGCCAATAAGGAAAAACGGGAAAAATACGAACGTCCTTGACAGACTAAACGTATGGCCAATTTCACTGAAGTAGCCGACACCAATACCTATCAATAAAGCTAAACCAATACTGTAACCCGGCTTTAGCTTTTTGAAGAAAATCAATAAGATATGCCAGCCAAATAAACTGAATAAAAACCATAGGGACCAGTGAGGATAAAATAATCCAGCCTGCCAGTCAGGTTTTCCTATCAGAAAATAATAACCCGTGTAAATGATCTGGAATATAAGATATGGCATGATCAGCTTTTTCACAAGGTTCCATATATACCCGCTGTCCCCAGCTCCCTTGGCGAAAAATCCTGATACTAAAATAAATGCCGGCATATGAAACATATAGATCCACATATATAACGTGTTCATTCCTGTGGATTCTGTAATGAATGGTTGAATAATATGACCGAACACAACTAGAAAAATCAAAACTACTCTCGCATTATCAAAATACGCATTTCTTTCCATTGCTCTCCATCCTTCTGTTTAATATCATAGTCAGCTAGCAATCGATAATTTAATTGTACCCTGACAATGTGGAATAAATGTGGATGATGCAAGAACTTCATCCTTTTGTTAGGATTTTGTAAAACAGATGACAAGTTTGCCGATCATGTAAAATAATTGCAATCAAAAACCGCCTTAGTTTGTAAGGCGGTTTTGGTTTTGTTTCAATAACTCAAGTTGCGGAGCGCTAAACGGGCGCTTACGCTTTTGTGCTAAACAGTCGCTTGGTCAGCTACTGAGTTTTTATCGTTGAATTTATCTGCATCGTGACCGCCAAGAATTTTGGATGTCAGTGTTCCGGCAACCATAGAACCATTTACGTTAAGCGCTGTACGTCCCATATCAATAAGTGCTTCTACAGAGATCAACAATCCAGCTAGACCTACTGGAAGACCCATGGATGAAAGGACGATAATCGCTGCAAATGTTGCACCGCCACCAACTCCTGCTACACCAAATGAACTGATTGCAGTAATGAGGATTAATGGAATTAAGAAATCCAATGCTAATGGATTAATACCTACCGTTGGCGCAATCATAACGGCAAGCATTACTGGGTAAATTCCAGCACAGCCATTTTGCCCCATCGTTGCACCGAATGACGCGGAAATATTCGCTGTTCCGTCATCAACTCCAAGACCATTTTTCTGCGCTTGGATATTGATTGGAATCGTTCCCGCACTAGAACGTGAAGTGAAAGCAAATGCAAGTGCCGGGAATGCTTTTTTCACATATGTTACTGGGTTCAATCCAAACCCGCCCACGAGGAGTAGGTGAATAATGAACATTGTAATTAATGCTGCATAGGAAGCGAGCACGAATTTACCAAGCTCCAGTACCCCAGCATAGTTTGTATTAGCAACCATATTTATCATGAGTGCGAGTACCCCATATGGCGTTAAACGGAGAATCAACGTAACAATCCGCATGACGACGGCATAAATCGCATTGACACCTTTTACAAACAGTTCTGCCTGCTCTGGTTGTTTTCTTCTGACCCCAAGTACTGCCACTCCTGCGATAAGAGAGAAGATAACCACACTGATTACAGATGTTGGACGTTCTCCTGTCATATCAAGGAAAATATTATTGGGGATAAACTCTAAAATTCGTTGTGGTGTTGTCTGATCCTCAATACTTGCATAACGTTCTTCGATCGATGCCGCCCGCTCATTTTCAGCTTGACCGGCTTCAATCTGGTCGGCACTTAAATCGAATAGAAGTGCGGAACCAATACCGACGACAGCTGCAATCATTGTTGTACCGATTAGAATTCCAATAACCCAACCGGCCATTTTTCCGAGCTCTTTCGTTTTCTCCAAATTGATGATCGCACGGATGATGGAAACCATGACGAGTGGTACGACGATGAGCATTAAGAGTCGTACATATCCACTACCGACAATACTATACCAATCCAACGTACCTGTCAGTATATCGGATCCCACTCCATAAACAGCTTGTAAAATAGCACCTAGCACAATTCCGATTCCCATTGCAGTAAATACTCGCTTCGCAAAGGAAACGTGTTTTTTTTGCATGGTATATAGCAAACCAATAACAACTAAGAAGACGATAATATTTATAATTATAAAGACACTATCCATCTTTTATTCCTCCCATTTTATATTTACTATAATCCCTATAGATTTAGTCCGATATAAAATATACTATGAATTACGATTTTGTGCAACAACATATTATACTAGTTAAATATTTTTAATATGCTTAGCTTCCCACCATCCATAGACTATATTCCCAATTACCAAGAATTAAAGCGTACAGTTTTATAAAAGAAAAGATTCCCATCATACAATAGGGAATCATTCATTAACTCAAATTCGGTTGTAGTTCGAGCTCAACATTCCCCTGTATCGCGCGGGAAATCATGCAACTCTTTTCTGCTTTCTCAACGAGAACTTTCAGCTTCCGATGATCTTTGTCTGAAGCGGATTGCTGTAAAACCACGGTAGGCTTATGGATAATTTTTTTATATGTAAATACCCCTTCTGTCACATCGACAATGGCCTCCGCATCATGGGACATTTCTTTCAACGGGAGATTTGCCCGCTCAATCATTGCTGCAAGTGTGATAACATAGCACGTCGCTGCAGCCCCTAGCAACATTTCATCAGGATTCGTTCCAACTCCCGGTCCATCCATTTCCGGTGGTATGGAAATTTGTGCTTTCAAATTCCCTGCATCAATATGACCGACACTATTTCGACCACCTGGCCAATCTGCTTTCAAATAAAAATGATGTTCTGCCACAGTAATCACCTCAACTCAGATTGTAGCACTAATTTTCTCAGATGCTTAGTGTTTTGCTCAAAAGAAAAAGAACGACAGAATAAATTCCATCGTTCTTTGTGTTTAGCCTAATGGTTTCTCGTCCACATTTTGATTCTTTGATGAGAACCAGCCAATGACGGCAATGAGAACAAGTACGATATAGAATGTCAGCTTCCAGCCAGTTGAATGTGGGAATGCCTCCGGTATTAAGGCAACATCTTTATGTGCAAGCGTGAGTACGGCGAGTTTCACACCTACCCAACCAACAATAAGGAAAGCTGCGACTTCCAAGCCCGGCCGTTTTGCAAGCAGTCCCACAAAAATATTCGCTGCAAAACGCATTATGATAATCCCAATCATACCACCTGCGAAGATGACTGCAAATTGACCTGCATCTAAACTTCCAATCTCTCCCAAGCCAGTTGGCGGTAATGCAACGGCTAGGGCTACAGCTGCAAGAATCGAATCGACCGCAAAGGCAAGGTCGGCAAATTCGACTTTTAATACAGTCAGCCAAAATTCTTTTGGTGAAGCTTCTTTAAGCGGTGCTTTCTCCAGATTAACATCATCAGCATCCGGTTCCTTCTTCTTGAAGCGATCATACAGGTTCTTAATTGCAATTCCTAGTAAGTAGATAGCTCCAAGCGCTTGAATCCACCATAGTTCCACCAAGAATGAAATAACAAATAGAGAACCAAACCGTAGGACAAAGGCCCCTGCTAGTCCATAAAATAGTGCCCGTTTTCTCTGTTTTTCCGGTAAATGCCTAACCATGATGGCTAAGACAAGAGCATTATCCGCCGCCAATAGACCTTCTAGTCCAATCAGAACGATCAATACCCATAAGTATTCTAAAATTAATTCCGTACCCATTCGGCACACACTCCTTCTCCTGCTATTATTGACCACAAAAAATGGCCTTTACACAGTAAAGGCCACAAAAAAATAAAAAGAGACCTTTACCTGTAGTGGTAAAGGTCTCGCTAACAACAAACGTACGTTGCCAATTAAGCCGGAGATGTTAATCTCGTAATGACGACTTAGATTGTACAGCTACTCCCCTTTAGGAATATTATAAGCTAATTTAACACTATTCTCGGCTAAATGTCAATTTCCTAACCAATACAAGGAAAAATATTTTCATGTTTAATAGATATTATACTTTTCCCAAATAAAATAGTTTTATGCCATTGTGAATTGTTATTGTGCTTTTGGAGACTGATTACTTATGTTCGTGACATGAGACAGTTTCTATTGTATGTTTTCAGCTTGGTTTTCCGTCTTTTGTGACGAGAGCAGTGTTCTATGGTATGTTTCGAAGTTAGTTTACTGTCTTTCGTGACAAGAGAGACGCTCTATAGTACGTTTCGGGCTTGGTTTCCTGCCTTTCGTGACAAGAGAACGCTTCTATGGTACGTTTCTAGATTGGTTTCCCGTCTTTCATGACAAGAGAATATTCTATTGTACTTTTCTAACTTATTTTCCCGTCTTTCATGACAAGAGTACGCTTCTATCGTACATTTCGAGTTTAGTTTCCCATCTTTCGTGACAAGAGAAACTTTCTATTGCTCATTATAAGCTTTAAATCCCCTCTCTCGCGACAAGACAACCACTGTTACTGTGCAAATTCAGCTTTCTATCATTCTCAACATGAACAACTTTATTAAAAAAATCCTCCATGCCCAAGGAAACCTAGACATGAAGGATGAGACTAAAACTCACTATATTATTTCTCTAAAATTCCGGCAATCACTGCATCTAATGCCTCTTTGATTGATTGTAATTTTTCTGCGCTATCTTCATTGCTGTTACCGCAAACACCGTAATAATATTTGATCTTGGGTTCTGTGCCGGATGGACGGAAACAAACCCAAGCCTGATCCTCGAGGATAAATTTCATCATGTTTTCTTTTGGTAAGTTGATTATTTCAACATCACCTGTTGCAACATCCGTACGTTCGCTGGTGACATAATTCTCGACCGTCACCACTTTCATGCCTGCAATTTCCTTCATTGGACGTTCACGGATTTCTTCCATGATATACGCAATTTGCTCCGAACCTTCTTTTCCTTCAAGTTTTAAAGAAGTTAATCCTTCAAGGAAATATCCATGTTTTTCAAATAAAGTTTCTAAAGCATCAAGTACCGATTTCCCTTGACTCTTCCAATAATAAGCCATTTCTGCTGCGAGCATGGACGCTTGAACAGCATCTTTATCACGCGTGAATCCACTCGCGAGGTAGCCATAGCTTTCTTCATAGCCGAACATGAAAGTTTCACCTGTTGATTGGAAGTTGGCGATTTTTTCTGCAATATATTTAAAACCAGTTAACGTTTCAATTGTTTCTACTCCATAAGAATCGGCAATTGCACGGCCGAACTCAGTTGTAACTACAGTTTTGATCATTCGGGCATTGCGGTAAACGTTCATATCACTATGGGAAAGAATGTAATCCAATAATAAGGAACCGAGTTGGTTTCCAGTAAGGACGACATATTCCCCATCTTTATTTTTCACTGCAGCGCCAAGACGGTCTGCATCCGGGTCTGTCGCAAGTAAAATATCGGCATCAACTTTTTCCCCATATTCGATTGCAAGCTTGAATGCCTGATGTTCTTCCGGGTTCGGTGATTCTACCGTTGAAAATTCCGGGTCAGCTACAGTTTGTTCTTCAACAAGCGTTACGTGAGGGAAATTCAATTGTGCAAAGCCTCTTGATACAAGATTTGTTCCTGTTCCATGAAGTGGTGTGTAAACAATCTTTAGATCTTTTTCTTCTTCAAGTACGGACGGTTCCATTTTTGTTATGCCTTGTAAATGTTCGAGATAAGCACGATCTACTTCTTCACCAATCCATCGAAGAAGTTGTTCATCTTCAAGCTCTTTTTGATCTCGCACAGGAACGAGCAGTTCATCACCTGTTGCCTGAATGGCCGCAGTAATTTGCTCTGCTTCCTCCAAAAGGATTTGTCCACCTTCTTCGTTATAGACCTTCAACCCATTGTACTCCGGCGGATTATGACTGGCCGTAATCATGATTCCAGCTGCTGCACTCAAGTAGCGTACCGCATAGGAAAGCACTGGAGTCGGCCGTAGTGAGGAAAACACAGAAGCACGAATACCGTATGAACCAAGAACTTTGGCCGCTTCAATCGCAAATTCTTGTGACATATATCGTGAATCGTAAGCAATTGCCACTCCACGCTGTTTTGCGTTCACTACATGTTCCAACAAATGCTTGGCTAGGCCATTCACCGCTTTACGTACGGTATAAATATTCATACGGTTTGTTCCAGGTCCAAGTACTCCACGGATACCACCTGTTCCGAATGTCAGCTCTTGATAAAACGCATCTTCCAGTTTTTTCGGATCTGACTTAATAGCCTCCAAATCAGCTTTCAGACTGACATCCAGGTTTTCAAAATTAAGCCATTTCTCGTATACTGCTTCCCAATTTTTAGCCATTTCGTTCCCCCTATTAGTATGTATATAAGTAAAAGCCACGTCCAACTTCGGCAAAATCAGGCTCTATGAATGGACTGTTTGTCCGTGCAGATTTGCGAAGTGCGGGGCTCCGTCGACCAGAATTCAACACGACGACCGGATTTTCTTCGAATGAGCGCTTCCACTATTCGTATGTATATAAAAATACTATCATGACATTATCTTTTATTCTATTAAACTTGAATTAATTTTTCATTTTCGGTTAATAATAATAACAGCATATACTATTATAATCGATTATAATAAAAATAAAACCACCAATCGATTGTGTGGAACGGAGAGTAGAGATGCAATTGAAAAACAAACGATTTTTTGAAATATTAATTGGGCTAATACTTATATTTCTATTGATTTTATTAGTCTCAGCCACTAATTTTATATTTATCCCTGTCTTCCAATTGATTGGAGCTGTCGCATTTCCAATTATTGGTGCAGGTATCCTTTACTATCTGACTAGGCCGCTTATGCGTTTTTTTGAACGGTTTAAAATTCATCGGATCATCGCGATTATTCTTGTCTTCATTATCATCTTAATCGCCGCGTCGTTATTTATCATCTATATTTGGCCGATACTACGTGAGCAAACAACAAATATCATGAACGGAATTCCCGCCATGGTAAAGGTAATCCAAGAGTTCATACAATATTGGGAAACGAATTATGTTTATATCCCCGATCAAGTCGTCGGAACAATCAACGACTTTGTGAATAATATCCCTTCACATATTGAGGAGATCATCAACTATATCTTTGCTTTTCTCGGCGGATTAATTGGACAGGTCCTCAGCATTGCAGCTGGAATGGTGTTAATCCCATTCTTCCTGTTCTTCATGCTGAAAGATGGTGAGAAATTAATACCATTCATCACCAAATTCTTCAAACCAAAAAAAGCTGCCAACATCCGCAGCCTTTTAATGAAAATAAATAACGTGCTGACTGCCTTTATCCAAGGGCAGCTGATTGTCAGCTTCTTTGTCGGGATACTTTTATTTATTGGATATTCTATTATCAGACTAGATTATGCATTAGCTCTAGCGTTATTTGGAATGGTGACGAATGTCATTCCTTACCTTGGACCATTCATCGCTGTTACACCAGCACTTATTATTGGAGGTATCCAAGATCCGTGGAATCTGATATGGATATCGATTATTATGATCGTCGCTCAGCAGATTGAAAGTAACTTAATCTCACCAAATGTGATGGGCCAAGCACTGAACCTTCACCCGCTCACGATCATTACAGTGATTCTTGCCGCGGGAAGCATTGCTGGTTTTCTCGGAATCCTTTTCGCAGTTCCATTCTACGCGGTGGTACGGACGATTATTGTTCATTTCTATGAAACTTATGTGGACTCTAAAAGAAATAAGGAAGATGCGTTGTTTTAATGACACGTATCTTCCTGATGGATTTACTGTCATCCCATATGGGAAAATAAGCACCAGATGCTTTCCCATGGTGATTTATTTTCACCCCATTTGGGAAAGTAAACACCTGTTATTCTCCCAAAGCGAATTACTTCCAGCCCATTCGGGAAAATAAACAACAGTTATCTTCCCGAAGTGATTTATTTCCAGCCCATTCGGGAAAGTAAACAACAGTTATCTTCCCGAAGTGATTTATTTCCAGCCCATCCGGGAAAGTAAACCACAGTTATTTTCCCGAAGTGATTTATTTCCAGCCCATCCGGGAAAGTAAACAACAGTTATTTTCCCGATACAATTTACTTTCACCCCATACGGGAAAATAACTTCAGCGCCACACTCTAAACCGCCATTCAAAAGGCTAACCTTTTTCCCTAGGAATTAAGCGAGTTCCGTATTACAATAGTTGGTAGGGCTTTTAAAAGGGGGAGAAAGTGAATGAACCGTGATAAACTTTTGGCTAAATTAGATGAGTTGAAATCGGATTATGTTCGAATTCAAGGTGATATGGATAAATTGGAATATGTTAAAGGCAGGGTTTCTTCAGCAGAAGAGCAATTGATCCGATTAGAAGGAGAGATTGCGGAAGTACGGAAACAGCTTGAGGAACTGGGCGAAGAGTGAGGCAAATGCTTCACTCTTTTTCTATCGTTACAACCTATCAAAAATATGGTAGGATTATTCATAATGGAAGGAGCGTAAAGGATGCTAGTAAAGGAAAAAAACATTTTAAAAAGTTACTTTGGTTATGAAGCATTTCGCCCTGGGCAGCAAGAAGCGATTTCGCATATTTTAAACTTACATAACACGCTCGCTGTCATGCCTACGGGTGGAGGTAAATCTCTTATCTATCAAATCCCCGGATTATCCATGCAAGGCACTGCAATTATCATCTCTCCTCTCATCTCCTTAATGAAGGATCAAGTGGATGGGCTTCAGTCCCTTGGAATTCCTGCGACTTTTGTAAATAGTTCCCTATCCAATGAAGAACAAGACTTGCGGATGCAGGAGATTGCTAGTGGGCGCTATAAATTTGTCTATGTTGCGCCAGAGCGGTTCGAATCTTTCCGTTTTACGAACTTGATGAAGCGGATCAATATCTCCCTCGTCGCCTTTGATGAGGCACATTGTATTTCCCAATGGGGACATGATTTCAGACCAAGTTACCGTTCGATTGTTCCTCGTCTGAAAGAATTCGGGAATATCCCTGTTTTCATTGCGTTGACAGCGACCGCAACAGAAGAGGTTATTGCAGATATCCAATCCTTACTCGCAGTCGATGACCAACATACGGTCAATACCGGCTTTGCCAGGGAAAACCTTTCTTTCCACGTTGTTAAAGGTAAAGACAAAATGACGTATATCCGGAACTTTTTGACCGAACATCGGGATGAAGCAGGAATTATTTATACAGCTACGAGGAAACAGGCGGATAGTCTCTATGAATTGGTGAAAGCACGTGGTTTTTCCGTTGCGAAGTATCATGCCGGGCTTTCCGAAATGAAACGTAAAGAAGCTCAAGCCGCCTTCCTTCACGACGAAGTGAATGTCATGATTGCAACAAACGCCTTCGGGATGGGGATAGATAAATCAAACGTTCGTTTCGTTCTGCATTATGCGATGCCGATGAACATTGAGTCCTACTATCAAGAAGCTGGAAGAGCCGGACGTGATGGTGAGCCAAGTGATTGTATACTGCTGTTCTCCCCGCAAGATATCCAGCTGCAGAAATTTTTAATTGAACAATCGCAAATGGATGATCAAGCAAAACAAAATGAATACCGTAAACTGCAAGCCATGATCAACTACTGTCACACCCATAGTTGTCTCGCAAATCATATTCTCGAGTACTTCGATGATACGGTTACGAAGACGACCTGTGACCGTTGCAGTAATTGTACCGAACTTCAGGAAAAGGTGGATATAACCGAAGAGGCACAAATGATCCTGTCATGCGTGAAGCGGATGGAAGAACGCTACGGTGTGACACTGACAGCAAAAGTATTAAAAGGATCGAGAGATAAGAAGATTATCCAATTCGGACTTCAAAAGCTTTCCACCTATGGACTGCTTTCCCGTTATACGGAAAAGGAAATAACGGAGATGATCCACTTTTTAATTGCCGAAAATTTACTCGCCATTGAAGAAGGACGTTTTCCGATCATCAGGTTGAATCAGCATTCCGTACCTGTTTTAAAAGGTGAGCGCAAAGTGGAAATGTTTACGGCGCCTATTCCAACGACGGAAGATGCGGATTATCATGAAGATCTTTTCTCCGAGCTGCGTGCACTGCGTAAGGAAATTGCCGATGAGAAACAAGTGCCGCCTTATGTATTATTCTCTGATGCCACATTGAAAGAGCTTAGCCGCTACTTCCCACAGACGAAAGAAGAAATGTTGGACATCAAAGGAATCGGTGAAGTGAAATACGAGCAATATGGTGAAGACTTCTTGGCATTGATACAAGACTGGCGTGAACGCAATCCAAAAGTACCGAAGCGAATACCTATCTTTGGGAACGCTAAACCAGTAGCAAGAAAGAAAAGAACGGAAGACGATGGGCCGAGCCACCTTGTAAGCTATAAGCTTTTCCAAGAAGGCAAAACGATAAAGGAAATTGCTGAAGCTCGTGACTTTTCAGCGATGACGATTGAGAATCACCTTTTCAAAGCTTATAAAGAAGGACATGAAATGAATTGGAATCTATTCTTCAACGCCGAGGAAGAAGCGGAAGTACTCGCAATGCGAGAAGAGTTGGATGAAGATAAACTAAAGCCATTGAAGAAAGCTTTGCCAGAAGATTATAGTTATACAATGATCAAAGCCGTTTTAGTGAAAAATGGAATGATGTAAACTGGAGGGGTTGAATTGACTGATCTTACACCAAAAAAAGTATTTACTTTTTATCATGAAGTTCCGCTTAATGAAAAGATGGAAAAATTTTTATCAGGCAAAGAACAGGTTGTATTTTGCGTGAAGACGATAAGAGATATTGCCGTCTTTACAGACAAAAGGATTCTGATTGCTGATAAGCAAGGATTGACAGGGAAAAAAGTGGAATATTACTCTATTCCATATAAAAATATCTCAACTTATTCCATCGAGACGGCAGGCAGATTAGATCTTGATTCGGAAATCAATTTGACCCTGTCAGGTGGTATCAACATTGAACTGAAATTTATGAAGGACAAAAATATGGACGAACTATTGTTGCGCACTTACCACTTGATTAATGAGTATATCATCGACTAGGATGACACCCTATCCAAAAGAAAAAAATCCACAAGCATAACAGCTTGTGGATTTTTAAATTATTATTCACCTTTAATGTTCAGTGCCCAAGTCCCATTACGGAATACAGGCTCTGTCGTACCATCTTGCTTCACACCATCGATATCAAGTTTGTCAGATCCAATCATGAAGTCCACGTGGATGAGGCTGTCATTCACACCATGTTTATCCAGTTCTTCTTCTGACATGCTGGATCCGCCTTCCAAGTTGGTTGGATAAGCTTTACCAAGAGCGATGTGCACCGAAGCATTTTCATCAAACAGCGTGTTATAGAAAATCAAGCCGGATTGGGAAACTGGCGACTCGTCTGGAACAAGCGCGATTTCTCCTAAACGGCGGGCACCTTCATCGGAATCAAGTAAATGTTTCAGCACTTCTTCACCGACTTCTGCTTTAAAGTCCACTACTGCGCCATCTTTGAACGTCAACTGGAAGTTGTCGATTAAGCTGCCACCATAATTAAGTGGTTTTGTGCTTGATACTGTCCCATTTACGCCGTACTTATGCGGCAAGGAGAATACTTCTTCGGTAGGAATGTTCGGGTTAAATTCTACCCCAGTTTCGGCAAAGGCTGAACCGCCCTTCCAAATATGCCCCTCAGGAAGCTCCAATTCCAGGTCGGTTCCAGGCGCTTTTAATATTAATTTTTTATAGTTTCTATCATTCAATACTTCACGAGCTGTCTTCAATGTTGCATTATGTTCTTTCCATGCCGCAACTGGGTCTTCTTGGTCTACACGGACAATTTTCAAGATAGCTTCCCATAAGCTCGCCACTGCATCTTCTGGCGATTTATCAGGGAAAATCTTTTGTGCCCAATCCTTCGATGGAATAGAAATAATGGACCAAGGAATTCGGTCATTCATCGTATACTGGCGGAAATTCACCATTGCTTCTGCTGCAGCTTTGTTAGCCATTGCAACACGTGCAGGGTCAATATCCTTTAATAAATCAGGGTTGGTCGAACGAATATGAAGGATTGCCGCTCCATCTTCCGCAAACTCATCATGAAGTTTGACCCGCCATTCCGGGAAGGAACCGATCACTTCATCTGGAGCGTGCTGGTATCTTAATAATGTCAGCTCATCGTCCACCCAGTTGATATGAACGTCTTTTGCACCTAGTTCATATGCTTTTCTTGCTATAATTTTTGTGAAGTCTGCACCTTCAAGCGGAGCATTAATCATCAAGGCCTGGCCTTTTTGTAAATTGACACCTGTACGTAAAGCTAGTTCTGCATATTTTTCTTGTAATTGTATTGTCGCCATCTTTTAACCTCCAATTGGATCAATTTCTATCATACGAAATTACACTTTAGTGAATCAGGGTACTCTCCTCCATCTATTCAGAATAGGAATTTTACTGAAAGATACACCGTCTAAGCCCTATTATTTCACAAAACGATGAATTCACCAACTATTTACTTTTTTAAAAAGAAGAAAAACTTACTTAACCGAGGCATTTAGAACTGATAAATAGTGGTTACACTGTTTACTAGAAGGGTAATTTTATGTTAAACTATAAATAGTTACTTTTTGTAATTACTGTTATTCCTTTTCATTTGATTTAAATAGAGTGAGGTGATCATGATGGAGGAAATCTTATGTCCACGTTTTGAAAAGGCTATGGGATTACTAAGCACACGTTGGGTAGGCTTGATTTTATTCGAATTACTAAAAGGGACGAAGCGTTTCTCAGAAATGGAAGCTGATTTACCTATTAGTGGCAGATTGCTCTCTGATCGCTTGAAGATGCTCGAAAAAGAAGGTATCGTCGAACGTAAAATATACTCCGAGTTCCCGGTTCGGATTGAATACTCACTTTCAGATAAAGGCCGTGCGTTGGAGCCGGTCATTCGCGAAATTCAAAGTTGGGCAGATAAACATGTTACAAAAGAAGAAGTAGAAGCAGAGCAAGCGGATAAAGTTAAGTAACAAAAGACAGGTGCACTCACCTGTCTTTTTTATTATGTTTCCTTATTTTTAATATAAGTTAGAATCAGGTAGGCAGCCGTTTTACTCGTCATATCCCGGATATCCTGGGTAGGATCAATCTCCACAATGTCCATAGCCTGGACAAGTGGATGCTTGGCAGCAACTTCAACTCCTCGAAGCAATGTTTGTGTATCCATCCCTCCAGGTCCAATCGCCGGACATCCGGGGGCAAATGCTTGATCGAGCACATCCATGTCCACAGATAAATAGATGAAATCAGCAAGTCTGGAAAACCGGTTCAACTCCCGCTCCATAATGTAAATTATCCCTAATTCACGAACTTGCTCCATGGTATAAACTTGGATGCCATGTTGATTCGCAAAATCATGATATTCTTTCGCATTCATGAAATCCCGGATACCGATTTGCGAGATCCGCTCACCCGTCACAATATCATCCTCAATCAGTCTTCGAAATGGTGTACCGTTCGTCGGGCCACCGTCTTCTGTATTCCGTAAATCATGATGCGCATCAAATTGAAGGACACCGATTGTATGATTGGCAGCAAGTGCCTTGATGCTGGAATAGGAGATGGAATGATCTCCACCTAAGAAAAACCACTGAGAAGCTGCCCCGGTAGCGAGAACTTCTGTCAATGCCACCGTTATCCGTTGTTGGCTCTCCTCCACATCGGTCGGGTGCATCAAGACGTCACCGAAATCTAAAAGTTCATCGGTCAGTTCCCTTCCTTCCTCACCGGAGTAAGTGGAAAAACTAGCCAAGCTATTGCGGATTGCTGTTGGTGCTAGAGAGGCACCTGAATGGCTGATGGATGGCTTGGATAAAGGGAAACCGACTAATCCGAACGTTGCCTTTTTCCCCTCATCATAGTGCCGCAATAATTCATTTGCTTTAGTCGTAAAACGGTCTTTGAAGATTGCTTTTCCTGCCGGACGTAAGAAAGTCATCGGATCCCCTCGTTTCTGTATCGTATTTCACCATTTTTCAATACTGTATTTACATGATTGACCCCATAATGATAAGGGATATAGAGATGATTCGGCGCATCCCAAATGACGATATCCGCTTTTCTTCCTATCGCAATGGAGCCTGCTTCTTCTCCGCGGTTAATGGCATATGCTGCATTGACGGTTACAGCATGCCATATTTCGGCTGGTGACATATTTAATTTTAATGCGGCAATCGACATGATAAGCTGGAGGTTTTCCGTCACCGAACTGCCGGGATTGAAATCGGTGGAAATTGCGATTGCCGCTCCGGCATCAATCATTTCACGCGCCCTGGCATAGCTATCTTTACCAAGGTAAAAGCTCGTTCCCGGTAAAATGACTCCAATCGTATCGGATGCTCCGAGCTTTTTGATTCCTTCATCTGAAGTGACCGCCAAATGCTCGGCACTGATTGCGCCTAACCCAACCGCAAGCTCAGTCCCCCCGAGCGTTTCAATCTCGTCCGCATGAATCTTCACTTGGAAGCCTTTAGCTATCGCTGCTTCCAAATAACGCCGGGAAGCTTCCACACTGAATACATTCGCTTCTGTAAAGATATCTACAAATTCTGCGAGATTCTCCTCCTTGATTTCTTCAAACATTTCTTCCATCGATTGCAGAAATTTTTCTGGGTCATCTTTATACTCTGTTGGAATAGCATGTGCCCCCAAAAACGTGGAAACGAGGTCAACTGGATGCTGTTTCTTCAGTTCTTTCACTACTTCCAACTGTTTCAATTCTGTCTCCCGGTCCAAACCATATCCACTTTTTGCTTCCACCGTCGTAATCCCGTGCATAAGCATCCGGTCCAAATGGAAGCGGGCTTTTGATAATAAATCATCATGCGATGCCTGGCGTGTCGCTCGTACGGTCGATAAAATGCCACCGCCTTGCTTTAAAATTTCTAAGTAATCTACTCCTTGTTGTTTTAAAGATAATTCCTTTTCCCTTGATCCGCCAAAAACGAGATGCGTGTGTGCTTCAACGAGGCCTGGGGTAACCAAATTTCCTTCTGCATGGATTGTTTTTTTCGCAGATAAATTTCTTGCATCAGCTGTTTTGCCTATCCACGCGACTTTTCCATCTTGGATTGCTACTGCAGCGTCTTTGAGGACTTGAAGCTGATTCATTTCCTCCCCCTTAGCTGGACCATCTGCTTCCATTGGCAAGAGTTCCCCGATGTCATGAATCAAGATATCGTATTGCATCTCTACTCCCCTTTCTCATACATTGGCAGTACAATGTTCTGGTCTTTTGCAAATTGGATGGCCTCTTCATACCCCGCATCAGCATGGCGGATCACTCCCATACCTGGATCGGTCGTCAACACTCGTGAGAGGCGTTCTCCCGCCAAGTCGGTACCATCCGCAACGACAACCATACCTGCATGTAAGGAGTACCCCATACCGACGCCACCACCATGATGAAAAGATACCCAAGAACCACCAGCTGCTGTATTGATGAGAGCATTTAATATTGCCCAGTCGCCAACTGCATCGCTTCCATCTTTCATTGCCTCGGTTTCCCTGTTTGGCGAAGCAACAGAGCCGCTGTCCAAATGGTCCCTGCCGATCACAATCGGGGCTTTCAATTCACCTCTTCTAACCAGCTCATTTATCGCCAGACCCATCTCTTTCCGCTCTCCGTATCCTAACCAGCAAATTCGGGCAGGCAGGCCTTGAAATGACACTTTTTCCCTAGCCATATCAATCCAGCGGATAAGCGCTTCATTTTCCGGGAACAATTCTTTAATCAATTTATCAGTTCGATAAATATCTTCGGGATCACCCGACAATGCTGCCCATCGGAATGGGCCTTTCCCTTCTGTAAATAAAGGCCGGATAAACGCTGGAACAAAGCCAGGAAATTGAAAGGCATCTTTCACTCCTTCATCATGAGCGACTTGCCGAATATTATTGCCATAATCAAAAACGACAGCACCTTGATCTTGAAACTGAAGCATTGCTTCGACGTGCTTAGCGATACTTTGTGTTGCGAACTTTTCATAACGGGTCGGGTCACTAATGCGGAGAGTTCTCGCTTCTTCCAACGTAAATCCTGCAGGGATATAACCATTAAGCGGGTCATGGGCTGCCGTTTGATCCGTTACGATATCAATCTGAACTCCACGACTTAATAATTCATGATGTACTTCAGCAGCGTTACCGAGCAATGCGATGGAGAGTGGTTTTCCTTTCGCTTTAGCTTCCGTTGCCAATTGGATTGCTTCTGTCATATCATCTGTCATCACATCACAGTAATTGGTTTTCAAACGTTTCTCAATCCGACTCTCGTCTACTTCAACAGCGATCACTACCCCTTCATTCATCGTGACAGCAAGAGGTTGAGCCCCTCCCATTCCACCAAGCCCCGCCGTTAACGTGATCGTTGATTTCAAGCTGCCACCGAAATGTTTTCTTGCCAATGCTGCGAATGCTTCATATGTTCCTTGAAGAATCCCTTGGGTACCGATATAAATCCAGCTTCCTGCCGTCATTTGTCCGTACATCATGAGTCCTTTTCGATCGAGTTCGTGGAAATGCTCCCACGTCGCCCATTTTGGTACAAGAACTGAATTAGCAAGCAGCGCACGCGGCGCATGTTCATGTGTCTTGAATACACCAACCGGCTTACCACTTTGAATCAGCATCGTTTCATCATTTTCGAGTTTTCGGAGTGTAGCTACAATCGCATCAAAAGCTTCCCAATTTCTTGCAGCCTTTCCAATCCCGCCATAGACGACCAGTTCCTCCGGGTCCTCCGCCACTTCAGGGTCGAGATTGTTGTACAACATTCGTAATATCGCTTCCTGCTCCCAGCCTTTACATTCTAAATCCAAGCCCTTCTTCACTTTCACTTGTTTCATTTTGTATTCTCCCACCTTTCAGATACATAACTATCATCAGCTTCCTTCAACCAATGTGCAGCGCGGGCAATATCTTCAGCAAAGATGCGATCTTTTATCATGCTCGGAATGATGTTCCTCGCTCTTTTATAAAACTTTCTCGTTGTCTTCGCCATATTGGCGACACCACGGTACTCACATGCTTGGAGTGCACAGATTAACTCGATGGCTAGGACGTTCCTCGTATTTTGGATCATCATGTAGGCATGTCTTGCTGCAGTCGTTCCCATGCTCACATGATCCTCCTGATTGGCGGACGACGGAATGGAATCAACACTTGCAGGATGAGCCAATGTCTTATTTTCGGATACCAGGGATGCCGCACTGTACTGTAAAATCATCGCTCCTGACTGGAGACCTGGGTTCGGACTTAAGAAAGCCGGCAAGTCATTTAATTGTGGGTTGACGAGCCGCTCAATCCGCCGTTCGGAAATGTTAGCTACTTCAGCGATTCCAAGCTTCAAAAAATCCATTGCAAATGCTATCGGTTCTCCATGAAAGTTTCCACCAGATAAAATCTTCTTCTCATCCGTAAAAATAATCGGGTTGTCGGTTACTGCATTGATTTCAATCTCCAACTTTTCCTTCGCATAATGCAGTGTTTGCCAACATGCCCCTAACACTTGGGGAATGCAACGAAGAGAGTATGCATCCTGTACTCGTAGTTCGGCTTGTTTTGTAGTCAATTTGCTTCCTTGAAGAATCTTGCACATCCTAGCAGCAACTTCGATTTGCTCTTTGTGCCCCCGCACGTGATGAATTGCAGGTTCAAATGCATCGATGATCCCTTGTAATCCTTCAAAGCTCAAGGCGGCAATGAGCTCACTTTGATACAGCATTTTTTCCATTTCCAAATACGAGAGGACACCAACAGCTGTCATCGCCTGCGTTCCGTTGATGAGTGCGAGTCCTTCTTTAGGCTTCAATTTAATCGGTTGAAGGTTCGCTTGTTGTAACGCGTTTTGTGAGGCTATACGTTTTCCCTGGTAGAAAACCTCCCCTTTCCCAATCAACGGCAGAGCTAAATGAGCTAACGGAGCCAAGTCGCCGCTTGCACCGAGAGAGCCCTGCGCCGGGATAACTGGATGAATTCCGGCATTTAATAAATCTAGCATTCTCTCAATTAAAGCAGGCCGTACTCCTGAAAAGCCGCAAGCCAATGCATTTGCCCGAAGCAATAACATCGCCCGACTGACTTCTTCAGAAAAAGGCTCCCCGACTCCACAAGCATGGGAATGGAGCAAATTGATTTGCAGCTGTTCCAGATCAACTTCATCGATTAAAATATTACTCAGCTTTCCAAAGCCGGTA
Organism: Oceanobacillus luteolus; assembly: GCF_042678205.1. Lineage (NCBI taxonomy): Bacteria > Bacillati > Bacillota > Bacilli > Caryophanales > Bacillaceae > Oceanobacillus > Oceanobacillus luteolus. Next base: position 197,288 of record NZ_JBHUDE010000005.1, on the reverse strand, counting down.
TTAATGCCGTACATGATTTTCTTTTCTTTGAGAAATGTTTCCACTGTTTGTCTGTTTTTCTCTATATTCACTTTCGCCTGTAGGTCAAGCTGCACCTTTTGCCCCGAGAAAACAACTTGATGAACATCGTCTAGTGTTAATGTATTCCCTGTTAACCGAATCATTCTACACCTCCACGGCATTACTTCACTATGCTAAAGAGACAAACGAAAAGGAGGCTATGGTTTGAAACCATAGCCTCCTCGTATGGGTTGGATAGATGTTGATTGCCAGAGCATCATAGGAACACCTCGTTTGGTGGAGTTGCTAATAATTTTAGAATATTTATTATATTCATTATAAGCGTTTTCATAGTAGATTGCAAGGGTGGAAAACAGCTAACAGATAGACGAAAGGATGAATTTTTCGGGAAGTAAGCACATCTATGTGTTTCATATTGTTAAAAAAAAGGAACGCAAGTAATTTTGCGTCCCCCTTGAATGTTATTCCATTGAAACAAGTGCTATCTTCTGTCCCAAATATAATCTGCACCGATTTCCTTTGCAAAGTTTTTTGATTTCTTCCGTCGGGAATCACGTTGTTCAGCACGCTCTGGTGCAGATTCATGAAGTGATTTTTCATAATCCGTTTCTGGATAAACCGGTGGAACCGGTGTCGGTTTGCCATTTTCATCGATTGCTACAAAGGTAAGAAAAGCAGTATTACAAACCTTCTTCTCCTCCGTCACAAGGTTTTCCGTAATGACTCTTACAAAAACCTCCATGGATGTATTTCTTGTCCACGTAACAAAGGCTTCAATTAAAATTGCATCGCCCGCCCTCACTGGGGTGAGAAAATCCACCGAATCAATCGAAGCGGTAACGACGGGATTCCGGCAATGCTTGATCGCCGCGATTGCAGCCAAGTCATCAATATGGGCGAGTAACTTTCCACCAAATAATGTGTTGTGGAAGTTCGTATCCGGCGGCTGAACATGGGTCGTTTTAATTGCTAGTGAATCAGAACAAGGTTTTGCTTTCATAATGTCCTCCTTATAAAACTGGTGATAGTAGTCTAGATACAGATTCTTTAATACGAATTCCGATGGAACGTTTTTCGTATAATTTTTTCGTCATTTGCGTAGAACGGCGAATATCATCATTAAACGCTTGTAAAAGCTCTTGCGTAATTTCTTTATCATATATAAAAGCATTCACTTCAAAATTGAGTTGGAAGCTCCGCATATCAATGTTCGCAGTTCCAACTGTGGAAATCTTCCCGTCAACGATGAGCGTTTTTGCATGTAGAAAGCCGTTTTGGTAAATATATACTTCCCCGCCCGCTTGCAATAAGTCCCCACTATGAGATAGTGTTGCCCAGTAGACAAATGGGTGATCCGGTTTATTTGGAATCATCACCTTCACATCCACACCAGATAATGCAGCAATCTGCAAGGCATCCCGCACACTTTCATCCGGGATGAAGTAAGGGGTCTGAATATAAATGGACTCTTTCGCTTCCATGATCATTTTAATATAACCATTTTTGATTTGCTCTAATTGTTGATCCGGTCCACTGGAAACAATCTGCATTCCAGCATTCCCCGCTCTTTCCGATTGATAGTATCGGTCTTCGTACAGAATCTCTTCTTTAGAAGCCTGATTCCAATCGAGGATAAACCTTGTCTGCATACTTTCGACCGCAGAACCTTTCACTCTCAGATGAGTATCCCGCCAGTAACCGAACTTTTTATCTTTACCCAAATATTCGTCACCGATATTAAAGCCACCAATATACCCGACTTTTCCATCAATAATGGCAAGCTTTCGGTGGTTACGATAATTGATTTTAAAATTAATGACCTTAGCTGGGAAAAATTCCTCAATTTGCACGCCTGCTGCTCGGAGACGCTTTTTATATTTTTTTCCTAGCCGTCTCGAGCCCATCGCATCAACCAGAAAACGAACAGTCACCCCTTCATTCGCCTTCTTGATCAACACATCAGCAAGCTTTGTCCCCAGTTCATCATTCCGGACAATATAATAAATCAAATGAATATGATCTTTGGCCCGTCGCATATCCTGCAGCAGTCGATCAAATTTCTCTTTCCCGTCGAGAAGAATATCGACATCGTTATTTTGGGAATATAGCGAATTATCCGTCCTTAAGTTCAGGTAGATCAAACTCTGATACCGCTTCATATCCTCATCACTGTATTCGAGTTTGTCATCTTCAATTTCCCGCAATTGACCTTGGACAGCTGCTTTTAAACCTAATCGGCTTTTCGTATCCCATACAAATATTCGACCATTGCTGATCGGTTTACCGAATATTAAGTAGAGAAAGAACCCGGCGATTGGAACGAATAACAAAACCATCAACCATGCCCAAGTCGAAGAGGCATTTTTTCTCTCTAAAAAGACAATGGAAATTCCAAGAATTATGTTTACTATCAAGATAATACTTAATAAGATCGTAGTTAAAGTCATCCTTGTCGCCCTCTTCATCATTCAAATTTCAGTAAAAAATGGGCCCCGCATAAAAGCGTAGGCTCCCGTTTAACAACATCCAGACTTTCCTTGCGTCACTTTCAGATAAGAAATTCATGGCTTATCTTGTTAAGGGACCGAGGAAGTCTGGCTGTAGTAAATGCTCGTCTTGTTACATCACTCCTCACAAAGCAACCTGGAATATGTATAGAAAATTGATTTACTAGTCGCTTGGCCGAAGTTATAAAAAATATTTATAAAAGCTGGGTCATTCGTGATTATATCGCCCACAAAACAAGTCTTCACGCACCCCATTATCTACCATTACTATAGCATAATCCTACTTTAAGATAAATTTTCCAGCGTGACTAAAGCTCCATTTCACAGTTCTTGGAGTACGGACAACCTTTTTCAAGTGCTCGTGACATTAGAATTCGCTTCATAACAATAGTTATGCCTTTCTTTCGTAAAAAGGCAAATCAATATGGAGGAGTATCTTGTCTGGAAGAGTAAAATTAAGTTCAAAGTGTGCAATAGAAGTGTTCTCTTGTCAGGAAGCAAAGAAATATTAGCTCAAAACGAACAAGAGAAAGGCTCTCTTGTAAGGAAAGAGATGGATTTTACCCGGAAACGTGTAATAGGAGCTTCCTCTTGTCAGGAAAAGAAAAAATTTCAACCAGAAACGTGCAATAGAAACATCCTCTTGTCAGAAAGAGAAAGAATCTTACACTGAAACGTGCAATAGGAGCTTCCTCTTGTCAGGAAAAGAAAAAATTTCAACCAGAAACGTGCAATAGAAACATCCTCTTGTCAGAAAGCGAAGAAATACGAGTTCAAAATATACAATAGAAGCACTTCCACGTCATCCAAGTACATAAGCCAACCCGCTTATCATCACTCGTATCTTAGTACCCCTCCTAAAAAAGAAAAAACATCTTATCCCCATGGATAAGATGTTCGGCGTTTTATACAACGTCTAATGCTTGCTCCAAATCTTCCCAGATATCTTCCCAAGCTTCGAGCCCTACAGAGAGCCGAATTAATTGGTCCGAGATGCCCATCTCCAACCGGGACTCCTCTGGTACAACGGCATGTGTCATTGTCGCCGGATGTTCGATCAAGGTTTCAGCATCGCCGAGACTGACGGCGATTTTGATAAATTGCAGGCGATTCATAAATTCCTGGGCATCTTGTTTCGTCCCTTTCACTTCAAACGAAATCATCCCACCATTTTGACTCATTTGTTTCTCCGCAATCGAATAATCTGCAGAATTCGGGTCACCAGGAAAATAGATTTTCCCTACTTGCGGATGTTCTCTCAACTTTTCATATATTTTCGATGCGTTTTCACTATGGCGATCCATTCGAACTGGAAGTGTTTTTAACCCCCGCAGCAGCAGCCAAGCATCGAATGGAGACATGATTCCTCCAATATCTTTAAGTGTGGTCATTGCCATATTTTCAATAAATTCTTCTTTACCTACCACTAGCCCTGCAATGACATCCCCGTGTCCGCCAATATATTTTGTCGCACTGTGGAGGACTACATCACAGCCGATATCGAGCGGGCGCTGCAAGTAAGGGGTAGAAAACGTGTTATCTACAACAACAGGAATATTATATTCTTTCGCCACTTCCACAACGAGCTCTAAATCAATCAGTTTCATCGTCGGATTAATCGGGGTTTCTACATAAATCACTGAAGTTTCGGGCTTGATTTTAGATCGAATTTCTTCCTTGGAGTCCATCATGGAAAAATCAGAGGTGATATTATATTTTTCTTTCATCATCATGAGTAAACCAAAGGTACATCCATATAAACCGGCTGAGCATAGCACATGATCATTTGCCTTTGTTAAGGACAGCAGCACCGCAGAGACGGCAGCCATTCCCGAAGCAAAAGCCAAACCTTTTTCACCATTCTCCAATCGCGCAATCCGTTCTTCCAACACACGTACAGTCGGATTACCGAGGCGCGAATAAATATAGCCTTCCTCTGTGCCATGGAAACGCCTCTCCCCTTGTTCTGCAGTATCAAAAACATAAGTGGACGTTTGGAAAAGCGGTACAGCCAAGCTCCCAAGCATCTCCTTTTCGTCATACCCCTCATGAATTACAGCCGTTTCAAATCGTTTATGATTTTTTGTCATGTCCCTTCCCCCTTTTTTCATGACAAATACTCTCTTATACCAACATATGCATATCCCAGCAAGCGGTAAATCAAGCTATCTGATAAATACTGTTACATATTATTTTACTTCAATAAACTCAATAATGAAAGCGTTTTCCTGAAATGGGTATAGATTGTTAGATTCCAATAAAATCGATTCTCAATCATTTGCCTTTTTAAAAAATTAATTCTACTATTATTTTAATATATAGACAAAGAAGGGTTTGATGGAGTTTGGAAACGAAGGAAATGAGATTGGGCACTTTGTATGCTTTCAGTGCTTATTTACTTTGGGGATTTTTGACGATGTATTGGAAGTTCCTTGGAAATGTAAATCCGATGGAGGTATTGGCACATCGGATTGTATGGTCTTTCGTTTTCATGATTTTTTTATTACTAGTCATTAAACAGTTCCGCTCCTTCCTGAAGGAATGCGGTAAATTATTTAAAAATCCAAAAGATTTATTAGGGATTACAACTGCTTCTCTCCTCATTTCAACGAATTGGTTTTTATTTATTTGGGCAGTAGGCAATGATTATGTACTTCAGGCAAGTCTCGGTTATTACATTAATCCGTTGATGAGTATTTTCCTAGGCATCGTCGTACTGCGGGAAAAGGTAACTGGAAAGCAGACGATCGCATTCTTGCTTGCTATTGTTGGTGTTCTTTACCTGACTATCCGCGGCGGAGTTTTTCCTTGGATTTCACTTGTTTTTGCATTGACATTTGCAATATACGGATTGCTTAAAAAGAAAATCAATATAAGCGCAACGCATGGACTTACGATTGAAACGATGATTATTACACCTATTGCACTTGGTTATCTGTATCTTTTACCATCAAACAGTTTTACTTTTTCACCTGTCTTCTCATCGACAAATCTCTTGTTATTCGGCGCTGGAATCATCACGGCCATCCCACTTTTATTATTTGCCAAGGGGGCAAAGACGATTCCTTTATCGATGGTAGGTATTTTACAGTTCATCGCACCGACGATTATGTTTTTCTTAGGGGTATTCGTTTATCATGAACCTTTTTCAACAGATAATTTTATCGCATTCTTATTTATTTGGTCGGCATTAATACTATATTTGAACTCGGTTTACCACCACCCCGCTAAACATCGAGCAAATGCGTAGAAAACATTAATTATTTTTAATAAATATTAAAAGGGTTGACATTGGTCAAAGTAAAGCGTTATAATCATCAGTAAATTTATAAAAGATTTTCAAATACAGCAACAGTGTCAATTTGAAAATCTTAAACAATTAATCTCTTATCAAGAGCGGCGGAGGGACTAGGCCCGATGAAGCCCGGCAACCTTGAAGTAAGCACGACTTACTTTTAATGGTGCTAAATCCTACAGATCGACCAGATCTGGAAGATAAGAGGAGGAATGGTATAGAAAACTATACGCCCTCTTCTTAGGAAGGGGGCTTTTTTAATTCCCCTCCCTTGCCAGATAAAAAACGGAAACACCTTTCTTGAAAGCAATCCAAGCAGGTGCTTTCGCAGAAGGTAGCTAGACAAGAAAACATATCTTGCCAAATAACAAGGAGGAATTTACAATGTCAGAATTCAATTTTTTCGATTCAGAAACACTAGGATTACACGCAGGTCAGGAGCCTGATCCAACAACAGGTGCTCGAGCACTTCCAATCTATGAGACTACCGCTTATGTTTTCCGTGATACGGAGCATGCGCAAAATTTATTCGGTTTAGCAGAGACAGGAAACATCTACTCTAGAATTATGAACCCAACAGTTGACGCTTTTGAAAAGCGTATCGCTGAGCTTGAGGATGGGGTCGCAGCTGTAGCAACTTCTTCAGGAATGGCTGCCATTACTTTCGCAATCCTTAACGTCGCTACTGCTGGTGATGAAATTGTTGCGGACGCGAACCTATACGGTGGTACGTACAATCTTTTCGTCAACACGCTTCCAAAATATGGAGTTACGGTAAAACTAGTTGACGGTTCGGACCCAGAAAACTTCCGCGCAGCAATTACAGATAAAACGAAAGCACTTTTCGGTGAGACGATTACGAACCCAAGCCTTAACGTATTCGATATTGAAGCAGTTGCTGAAATCGCTCATGAGAACGGAATTCCTTTGATCATTGATAACACATTCGCTACACCATTTAACGCAAAACCAATCAGCTGGGGTGCTGACATCGTTGTCCACTCTGCCACAAAGTGGATCAGTGGACACGGTACAAATGTTGGTGGCGTCGTTGTTGATGGTGGTCGTTTTAACTGGGATAGTCCAAAATTCCCTGAATTTACAACACCAGACGAAAGCTATAAAGGTGTACGCTATGCAGATCTTGGCGCTGTAGCTTATGCATTAAAATTACGTGTTACCCTTTTACGGGATATTGGTTTCACATTAAGTGCACAAAGCGCGCATAATTTCTTCCTTGGTCTACAAACGTTACAAGTACGTATTGATCGTCATATCGAGAATACGAAGGAAGTTGTTTCTTACTTGAATAACCACCCTGCAGTAGAATGGGTAAACTACCCAGGTCTAGAAGGGCATCCTTCATACAACCTAGCGAAAAAATACTTGATCCGTGGCGGTGGTTCAGTTGTGACATTCGGCATCAAAGGTGGACGTGAAGCTGGCCGTAAAGTAATTGATAATATTAAACTATGGTCACATGTAGCTAACGTTGGAGATTCAAAATCTCTCATCATTCACCCAGCTTCTACTACACAACAACAGCTATCGGATGAAGATTTGAAGAAGAACGGTACACCGGTTGAACTAATCCGTCTATCAATTGGTCTCGAATCACCAAAAGATATCTTAGTTGAACTGGACAAAGCAATTGCAATAGCTACTGGAGAAGAACCACAAATCAAGACTACTGAAGAAGACGTCGTGAAATGGTTGCTTCACTCTCCATTTGACCGCTCTGAGGAATTAAGACAAAAAACAGTTGCTGTGTCAGGAGTAGAAGAAGCGACGAAGAAAAAACTTGCAAACTACGGATTCCAAGTCGTTTCTATTGAAGATGACGTTGATGTCCTTGATGCATTAGTAGTGAATGCTCAAGAACTTCCGAAAGAAACAATTGAACAGCTAATTAACAAACAAGGAAAAGTACTATGGGTTGAAAATAAAGTGGCTGATGCAGCTGTAGAAAATGTAAAAGCCGCTGGAATCCAAGTCATTCAAGACAAATCTATTGCCGATGAATTAGATCGAGTTCGTGGCAGTAAGTTAGTGAAGGAAACAGTAAAACTATAATTGAGAAGTAACGAGGAACCGAGTGCTATGTGCACTTGGTTCTTTTTTGTTCCAATAAATTTTCATGATGAGATTTTTCTGCATAGGCAATGGTTGTCCCTGAATAAGCTAATGATACAAAGTTTCGGATCAGGTGCCTTACCTCATCAGACTTAAATAATATCTACTATACTCCCTAAATAGGATTGTTTAAAAAGATTGCGGGATATTTTCCCGTATCAGAATGAATTCAGATGCTTTGGGAAAAGAAACACAGCACACCTTCCCATAACAGGTCGAATCCAAGTGTTTCGGGAAAAGAAATACTGCTTATCTTCCCCTGTCAGATTTAATTCTAGCGATTCAGGAAAAGAAACACACAGCACCTTCCAAATTTTAAGCAATCCAGGAAGTCATTAAATGTTTTCTGACTGAAATTCTCCCATTCCCCTATTCACCAACCCACATTCCATGTTTATAAGTTTAACATTTACTTTTTACGTTCAAAATAATAGGGTAAATAAGAAATAGTAGTTGAGGACAAAACAAGTTATACTAGTATTAGACAGAATTTAGGTGTGATGACATTGAAAAAATTATTATTTATGTTTTTGATAACCATTCTTATTGCTATTGGAATAATTTATTATATAGATAATCAGAAAGCGGTACTCAAACAGCCTTTGATTCCTCAAGAAGATGAGGAACAAGTTATGGAAGAGATACAACCTGAGGAAGAAGAAACAGAAGAAGATGTCCAACAAGAAAATAGTTTAACAGAACGGGTATCTACTGTCTTTCAAGAAACGTTGGATCGTATTTTCCAGCGTGAAGTGAAAATCGTAGCAATTGGAGATTCGCTTACTCGAGGAGTCGGCGATGCGACAGAAGGCGGCGGGTATGTCGGCATCTTGGAGCGTACTCTCAACCAGAACAGACATGTGGCCACTTTTGAAAACCTCGGTCTGCCTGGAAACCGCTCGGATCAGCTTTTAAGAAGATTGGACCAGCCTGAAATTATGGAAGAATTGGAAGATGCTGATCTTGTACTCATTACAATCGGTGCAAACGATATTTTGAAAGTCACCAGAGAACACTTTACAAATTTAGAGATTGATGTGTTTATTGATGAACAGGCCCGCTACGAGGAAAGGCTCAAACAAATTTTAGAAAAGATACAGAGCATCAACGAGAATGCCGAAATCTACCTGCTTGGAATCTATAACCCTTTCGAAAAATACTTCCAAGACATTGAGGAATTGAATCAAATTGTCAATGCTTGGAATACAACAGGCAGCGACTTAACGATGGAAATGGAAAATGTCACGTTCATCCCGATTGACGATTTGTTTGCCGACAACGAAAATCCGATTTTTGCAGATGATAATTTCCACCCGAATTATGCCGGGTATTACTTGATGGCTGAACGTGTGCTGGAATACATTTCTAAAGAAGAAGAAGAAGGATGACAATTATGTCTAGATTGAATAAACATAGAGATAAAATAAATTGGAAAAACGGCTTCTTCTTTATTTTGGCGATCAATATAGCTATTTTCTTACTAGTTGTCAGCTTTATTTTTTGGCCAGCGGAGGAAGTCGAACTCCCACATCGCTCGGTAGATATAGAAAAAGAAAGTTCGGAATTTATCGTACGGACGTCAAAGGAAAACTTAAACAACTTAATCAATGCTTATATTGAACATTTAACGGTGAACACGGAACATAAATACCGGATTGAACTGGAGGAAGATGTTCATCTCATTGGGGAACTTCCTGTTTTTTCCACAACGGTTCCACTATCGATGCATTTCGAACCATTTGTTGTGGAAAATGGAGATATTATTCTAAAACAGCGGTCGATATCATTAGGATTATTGCAGCTGCCGAATAAAAGAATCATGGAATATCTGGAAAGATACTTGCCGATGCCCGAATGGGTGACGGTCAATCCGGATGATGAAGAAATTTATATCGCCATCACCGATATGGATATACGAAGTAACTTCGAGCTTGCTGTTGAAACCATTGATTTGGAGGCGAATAATTTAGCATTCCGAATTCGCGTACCTTATGAAACATTGGGTATTGAAACGTGGAATATGATTCCTACCCCAAAAAGATGATTTCTGCTGAAGTCAGGAATCATCTTTTTCAATATACATATTACATCAAGGAGAAGACATGAAGAAAAATAAATCTTTTAAAAGAGAGCTTATCCTATCATTCCTTATCATTGGAATCACCTCCATCATCATTCTCGGAAGCTTTCAAATTTATCAGCTCTATTCCCTAGTGAATGAAAAACAGAGCAATCAAATCGCACTTACGACATTCATGGAAGATTATATCGATAATTATGTCGACACTCATGCCCGTATCATTGAAACGATGTCCTATCAAATTTCTGATGACGTCTCTGAAGGGGATTTCGCTTCGATTCAGCAAGACTTAAGCGAAATCAAAGCACACTACCCCGGCTTTGTTAATTTATATATCGGGGACCCTGAAGGACAAGCAATGCTTTTCTACCCCGAAGTGCTGACAGATGGAGTCATTGAAGAAAATTATAATTTCAGTGATCGTCGTTATTATCAGGAATTGATTAATAAACAAACTAGTGTGATTTCTCCGGCCTTTCATGGAAGGGGCGGGACGGACCTGCTTCTTGTTGCCATCGTCTCCCCTATATTCGATGACCAAGGAAACATGCAAGGTTATCTTCTCGGGGCCCTTGACTTGAACGAGTTGGACAGTTATACAAGCAATCGGATCAATGATGACACGAGCAAAACAATTGTGCTTGATCGGGAAAATAACGCAATTGTCCATCCCGATATCGATACCGCTAGAGAACTGGTCAATCTATCAAATAATGAAATTGTAAACCATATTGAAGGCAATCAAACATCCGGAAGCTTTACGATTAAAGATGGTGACGAGCGAAAATTTATCACCTACGGAAAAATTGAATCACTGGGTTGGACCGTTTGGATTTCCAGCCCTGTCATAGCGATTATTGGTGAATTTTTAGATTCCATATTCGCGGTCATTCTCGTTGCATTATTGACTGGTGCAATCGTAATCATCACGAGCCTGCTATTGACAAACCGTCTGGAAAGCGCCATACATAAACTGCTTCACTATATTCATAGCTACACCGCCAGCTATAAAAAGAATGAACCCTTCCAATTGGCCGCACAAATTTCCGGCCCGTCAGAAATGAATGAAGTACTCATCCATTTTAATGGGATGATGGAAGAAATTGATTACAACCGGGAAAAACTAATGAAGCTGAATACCGAATTGGAAGAACGCGTGAGGGAAAGAACAATCAACTTGGAAAATAAAAATAAAGAGCTTCGATTCAAACACGCTGAATTATCAGCAGTTCTCGAAAGTATGTTTGAAGGAATTATGCTATTGGATAATAAAAAGCAAATCCGTTATGTAAATGAATTTTTCCTCAAGGTCATTGAAAACGAAGCCCTCCCTCCCCTTCAAACATTGGAAGATGTTTCAGAACGGCTGCTCACTTCTTTTGATGTAACCCAGGAAGAACTGGATAGCTTCTTTAATGAAGGCGGAGAACTCAAGCTTAAAAATAAACTGGAATCTGGGAAGGATCAATTTTATTTACTTCACCGTTTTTCCGTGACGTCTGAGGAAGAACAAATTGGTTTTGGCCTGTTGATTCAAGATATTACAAAGGAAGTAGAGATTGATACGTTGAAGGATAATCTCATCTCACTTACTTCCCATGAATTCAAAACTCCAATCACAACCATCAAAGGCAGCGTGGAGACATTGTTACGGAATGATGTCGATTGGGAACCGGAGTTTAAACAGGAGCTTCTAGAAGGGGTGCTCGAGGATATTGAACGGATCCAGCAGCTCGTAAATGATTGGATGGATATTTCCAAGATTGAGTCAGGCACGATGTACATCGAACCCCGACAAATCCATGCGGATAAAGTAATACAAGAATCAATCGACCGTATTCCGCCCGTTCTACAGGAAGATGCTACGTTCCAGTTTCATAATGAAGTGGAAGGAAAAGCCGTATTTTATGCAGATAAAGAAAGAGTCCAACAAGTGCTGCTTAATTTATTCACCAATGCACTGCGTTATAATGACGCAGTACATAAAGAAGTTGAAATCATACTAAGGAAGAATGAGGAATATATCATCATTTCCGTTTCAGACAACGGGATAGGGATTGATGAAAAACATATCGAACGCATTTTCAATCGTTTTTACCAAGTTGATGTTACTGCGACGAGACGTTCAGGTGGCACCGGTCTCGGTTTAGCCATTGTCCAAGGGGTAATGGAAGCACATCAAGGAAAAATCAACGTAGAGAGTTCTGTCGATACGGGCAGTACATTCACACTTTATTTTCCACATGTAGGTAAGGAGGTCAACAAATGAAACAAAAAATCTGCGTCGTTGATGATGAAGCAAAAATATTACGTTTTGTGGCTGCCAATTTAAAATCCGTTGGCTATGAAGTAGTCACAGCAAGCTCAGGAAAAGAATTACTTGAAGAATTCGACCTCCACAGTCCCGATTTAATCTTACTCGATATTATGATGCCGGAAATGGATGGATTTTTCGTTTTAGAAGAAGTGAGGAAATTTTCCAATGTACCGATCATCATGCTGACAGCAAGAGGTAATCCCCAAGATAAAGTCCGAGGATTAAACTTGGGAGCCGATGATTATTTAACAAAGCCGTTCTCACTCGATGAACTTTTCGCCCGGGTAAATGCGGTACTTAGAAGGACAAGTCCCCAAGTGCCTATTGTATCAGAAGCTGGAACTTCCACCGTTCAAACAGGAGAATTGAAGCTCGATATCGGCAGTAAACGCTGTTGGATCGACGATAAGGAAATCAAACTCACCCAAACTGAATTTGCCATAATAGAGATTCTTGCATTAAATATCGACAAAGTGGTTCAGCACGAAACTATCCTTACTAAAGTATGGGGAGCGCAATATGTGGATGATGTAGAATATTTACGGGTTGCTATTGCGCGAATTAGAAAGAAGCTGAAAGACCAATTAGCGGAAAAGCAAGATTACATCATTACGTATCCTGGACTTGGATATATGTTAAAGGCAATTGCTTAAAGTTATAGACCACTGGTATCTGCCAGCGGTCTATTTTTTACATCGAAAGCAGTCAGTTATGGTACTATGTTTTTAATGGAAAGCATTTACAAAGGAGGGATTTAGAATGAAAAGAAGAGTTGTTGTAACAGGTACTGGCGTGGTGTCTTCCTTAGGAAATGATGTGGAAACCTTATGGAACAACATAACTAATGGGGTATCCGGAATCAAGCCAGTTACGTCAGAGGAATTCAAGGACTTAAGCACAAAGATCGCTGGAACAGTTGAGGATTTTCCAGCTGAAAAATATATCGATAGCAAAGAGTTGAAGCGATATGACCGCTTTACCCAGTTTGGAGTAGTCGCCGCAATGCAGGCATTGGAGCAGGCTCGGGTAGACTTGGATAAAATTAATAAAGACCGAGTCGGAATCTATATCAGTTCCGGGGCTGGCGGGATGGATACGATAATGGAGAATCATAAAGTCTTGCTGGAAAAAGGACCAAAACGGGTGTCTCCGTTCTTCATTCCGATGTCCATCCATAATATGCTTGCTGGCTTATTAGCGATTAAGACAGGCTTCCGGGGCCCAAGTTTTTCAACCGTTTCTGCCTGTGCGACGAGCAACCACTCCATCGGAGAGGCTTATCATCAAATTGCACACGGCTATAGTGATGCAATTTTGACTGGCGGTGCAGAAGCGACAATCAATCCACTGTATTTTGCTGGTTTTTCCAAAATGCGGGCGATGTCTACAGCGAATGAAACACCAGAACAAGCATCGCGTCCATTTGATGCTGACCGTGACGGCTTTGTCATGTCTGAAGGTGCCGGGGTACTATTTTTAGAAGAATACGAGCATGCAGTAAATCGCGGGGCTCCCATCCTTGGAGAAATTATTGGGTACGGCAGCACAACCGATGCCTACCATATTACAGCCCCTGACTATCAAGGAGCATCCCGGGCGATGAAGCTTGCGATCGAACGAGCGGGAATAGATCCTGAAGATGTCGATTATATCAATGCCCATGGGACTAGTACACCGACTGGTGATGTTTCTGAGACGAAAGCGGTGAAAGAAGTGTTTGGGGACCATGCCTATAAGCTTAAAGTCAGTTCATCAAAATCGATGACAGGTCATTTATTTGGTGCCGCAGGAGGCATCGAAGCAATCATCACGTTAAAGAGCTTGGAAACCAATACTTTTCCACCAACGATCAATTTGGAAAATCCCGATCCAGAATGTGACTTGGACTATGTCGCTAATCAAGCAGTCGAAGGGGAAATTGATATTGCTTTATCCAATGGGTTTGGATTCGGTGGCCATAACGCGGTAATTGCATTCAAAAAGTTTTAATTAAGGGGGAAGTTCAGTGACAACGACGAAGAAGAAAGTTCCAATATTGCCAAGTGTGGAAGAAAGAAGAAAATCTCTAGAAGCGCGTTTCCCTGTCTGGCCTAGGGATACGATTGCCGCTCATTTCCAAAAAGCTTGTAAAGCGTATAAAGACCGTCCTTATCTATATATGGATGATGAGGAATATACATATGAAGATATTTGGAGAGATGCTGTCCAGTACGCAAAAGCGTTTATGGAGCTTGGGGTAAAGCGTCGCGATCATATTGCAATTTTAATGCGGAATGACGCTACCTTTCCTTCATTAATGATCGCCTCTTCCATCGTTGGTGCTGTATTCATTCCGATTAATTCGATGCTGAAGAAGGATGAACTGAAATATATCATTTCCCAATCTGATACACAGTATTTGATTTTTCAACAGACGAAGAAGGATGAAGGTCATCAAGATATGTTATTGGATATCCTTGCTGATCCGAATTTCCAAGCTAATAATAAGCTTGAAAAAATCATTGCGATCAATAAAGATGAAAGCCGTACAATCGACGAGCAGTTTCTATCTTGGGAAGATTTTTTAACAAAAGGCAATGCAGTTTCAGATCAAGAATTGACAGAGAGACAAAATGAATCCCGTTATCCGGATGAAGTAGCGATCATTATGTACACTTCCGGTTCCACTGGAAGTCCAAAAGGTGTCATGCTGACCCACGACATGCTTTTACGTTCTGCATACGGGACATGCTTAAGCCGTGCGATTGAAGACGGACGAGTTACCTTCGCACCTCTGCCTTTTTATCATTGCTTTGCCATTATTGAAGCGATCCTTGCTATGTCCTTTGTCGGCGGCTCGTTCATCTCGGCAGTTGGAGCATCTCCACTTCTATCTTTACAATTGATGGAAAAGTATCAAGCAAATGATTATTTATGTGTACCGACTACATTAGTTCCATTATTGAATCACCCACAAGTGAAGGAATTCGATTTAACCCATTTATTCGCGATGTGGTGCGGTGCTGCGCCTGCTCCGATACCAGTATGGGAAAAAGCTGTGGAGACCCTAGGGTTGACCGAGATCATCACAGGATATGGACAGACAGAAGTTGCTTCTTCTGGCGTCACGACAGAGATTGGAGATTCCCTAGAGCGGATTTCCACTAGAGTCGGCCGTCCGAAATTAAATGGAGTAAGTGGGTTATCAGAGTTTAATGGCAGCTCCGTACAATATAAAACCGTTGATCCGGATACAGGCGCCACCCTCCCTGCAGGTGCAGTTGGAGAATTGGCGGTACGCGGGAATACAGTTACCCATGGTTATTACAAAAAACCAGAAGAAACAGCGAAAACGATTGATAAAGATGGCTGGCTGCGCACCGGGGATGTAGGAAGAATCGATGAAAATGGGTATTTACAAATTCTTGGCAGAAGTAAAGAAATTTATAAAGTATCCGGTGAGCTCGTTTCTCCTCGGGAAGTGGAAATCGTTATTTCCAAGCATCCAGCAGTGAATCAAGTGAATGTCATTGGTGTGCCAGATAAATTAACGACGGAAATCGGTGCAGCATTTATTGAATTGAAAGATGGGGAGAATCTCTCACGTAAGGATATCGTAGATTGGTGCTCTTCACAGCTTGCCCGCTTTAAAGTACCGCGACACGTCTGGTTCATCGAGGCATCAGACTGGCCGATGACGAGTACTGGAAAAGTCCAGAAGTTCCGCCTTAAAGAAAAAGCGGAAGAATTACTTGCGAAGAAATAACGGAGGGTTAACGATGAACGAAGTATGGCATCAACATAAAATGCGAGTCCAATATAAAGATACCGATCGTATGGGCGTTGTCCACCACGGTAATTACATCACATGGTTTGAAGTCGGCCGGACAGAATGGATGCGACATTATGGAATGAATTATTACAAAATGGAGGAACAAGGTCTTCTCCTTCCTGTACTCCATGCAGAAGTGGACTATAAAAAATCTGCCCATTTTGATGATTGTGTTGTGATTTACTCTAAAGTAGCAACATACTCGCCTGTTCGGCTGGAGTTCCATTATGAAGCACGGAAAATCACGGAAGAAGAATATAAACAGATGGACACAATGACAACTGCAGAGCCATTTGGCGAACTGTTGGCAAAAGGTTCAACAAAACATATGTGGGTAAATCCAGAATGGAAACCTGTCCGGTTGAATAAAGTCGCGCCCGAGATTTATGATGCGTTACAAAATATGATGGAGAAATAAAAATAAAGCTCTGTTTATCTCTAAGGATAAACAGAGTTTTTTCATTGTTATCTATTCCAACCAACATTCTAATCGCATTTGTCCACATTGGACAATCTAACCCCAAATCAACTCCACTCATTTATCACAAATAACTAATTTTTAATGTTTTTGTAATGTCTCCTCTCTTTATTTTATTCGATTGCAATGTCCTCTGCCGTATCATGAAAGTACAAGATAAGTAATCATTTATTTTATTCATAATAATGAAGGAGGAAACAACATTGGCAAAAGCAGCTACAGAGATTCCTGTAAAAGAACAAAATGAGAAAAAAACACTCATTCCTTACTGGGTTAAAATTGTCACGATCTTCTTTTTAGGTTGGGTTGCCATCTATGCGACGCGATCCGTATTGAATCCAGTTATGGATAATATTCAAACCGAATTTGGTCTTTCCACTTCTACATTAGGTCTTATCAGCAGTATTTTCTTTCTAGGCTATGCAGCAATGAACGTACCGGCAGGAATGCTTGGGGATAAAATCGGTAAGAAACGTGTCGTCGTTCCTGGCGTTATTCTCTTCGGTATTTTTGCAGCACTTACAGGTATGATGCCAACATTCTTCATGTTCATCACCATGTGGGCAATGGTTGGTATTTTCCAAGGATTCTACTATGGTCCTTCTTACGGGCTATCATCCGAATCGATTCCACCTAAACACATCACTGTAGGTAGTGCGATTATCAACAGTGGGATGGCGTTCGGTATCTCGATTGGTTACTTTATTTCCAGTTATACGGTCGGTGAGCTCGGAATGAGTTGGAGAGCTCCATTCTACATTATCGCGATTCCCGTCATCCTGATCGGGTTACTCATGATGTGGGTCATTAAAGAAAAACGTAAAACGAAAGCGGAACATCAGGCTGAAGTTGATAGTGGTGAAAAAGTTAAACTTGGGGATCTATTCAAAAACAGAAACCTAGTACTTTCCTATATCGTCATTTTCACTGCAATCTATGCATTCTTCGTAGTCGTAACTTGGATGCCGTATTACCTACAGCATGCACGTGGTATTACAAGCGGATCGGTAGCATTTATTGCATCCCTTGTACCTTGGGCAGCTATTCCTGGTTCAATTCTGTTCAGTTGGATTGCCGACCGTATGGGTAAACGTCGTCCGGTATTGCTAGTGATGATGCCATTATCCATTATCGCCATCATTTCAATTGTTGCATTTGATAGCATGTGGGTACTTTATGCATCATTAATCGGTTACGGTATCTTTGGTAAAATCAGTACAAACCCTGTACTTGTAGCAGTAGTGGCAGACAACGCTCCAAAACATGCTTACAGTACGTCATTCGGTGTATATAACTTTATCGGTATGTGTGGTTCCATCCTAGCTCCGTACATCACTGGGTTCCTAACCGATGTTACTGGAAGCTTGAACATGGGCTTCTACTTTGCAGGATTCCTGCTGATTATCGGAACGATCGCAGCCGCAATGATCAAAGAGGACAACCGTCCAAACGTAGAAGGTGCAGCTACAGCGAACAACTAAATGAAATGGCACCCAATCCCCTCCCCTATTCCGGGTGGGGATTTTTTAACTTTCTATAAGAAAGATAAGTGGATAACAGGAGATAATGCTTGTCTGTTTCCAATTCATTCGGGCTCTGATATCTTAGTGTTAGTTGTACGCATTAGTTATAAAGGAGGAAACTGCATTCGATGACCCGAGAATTTTTATCTACAACACATAGAAGACTGCTAGTGGCAATCGTGCTATCCAGTTCATTCTTTTCAGTTTTGATGCAATTTCTCCTGATTACCGCTTTCCCTAAAATCATGGATGAATTTGAAATTAATGCAAGTCAAGTCCAATGGCTGACAACAAGCTTTATGTTGGCGATTGCGATACTTATTCCTATGACAGCATTTTTAATGGATAAATTCACGACAAGAACATTGATGACGAGTGGAATGTTCTTGTTTTTCATTGGTACATTATTAGGTTTATTTGCGCCTTCCTTCGAAGTATTGCTTGCAGGAAGAATCATCCAAGGAATGAGCTCAGGGATTATGATGCCGCTTATGCAAACCGTCCTCTTCCTTGTTTATCCACGGGAAAAGAGAGGTTATGCAATGGGGCTTTCTGGTCTCGTGATCAACGTGGCTCCTGCAATCGGCCCGCCCATTTCAGGAATCATCATCCAACATTTTGAATGGCGTGCCATCTTTTTATTTACACTTCCGGTAGCAGCAATCATCCTTGTATTTACTTATATATTCATGCAAAATGTAACGGAAAAGCGGGAAACTGAAATTGATATCTTATCCATACTTCTTTCCAGCATAGGTTTCGGCGGTGTTCTTATTGGATTCAGCATGGCCGAGTCAGACTTTGGCCGCACAAGCAGCATCCTGACTATATCGGTAGGAGTAATCGCTATTGTCCTATTTGCATTAAGGCAATTTCGTTTAAGACAACCTATTTTGGATCTTCGTGTTCTCAAGGTTCCAATCTTCGCTCTGTCGACGGTTATCACAATCATTGCCTTCAGTTTATTGATATCCATCGAAACGATCATACCGATGTTCGTGCAAAATGCACAGCAGCTATCCCCGGTCTACGCAGGTTTGGTTGTCGCTCCAGGAGCATTAACCTTGGCAATCATGAGTTTCTTCGCCGGCAAGATCTACGATAAACACGGCGGAAAAATCATGACGATCCTTGGATTTATCCTTATTTCAGCTGCAACGATCGGTTATTACTTTGGGGCAGAGACGTCCAGCTCTTTCCTGTTTACATCTGTCCTGT
This sequence comes from Oceanobacillus luteolus, assembly GCF_042678205.1. Lineage (NCBI taxonomy): Bacteria > Bacillati > Bacillota > Bacilli > Caryophanales > Bacillaceae > Oceanobacillus > Oceanobacillus luteolus. The sequence continues at coordinate 177,905 of NZ_JBHUDE010000005.1, read as the reverse complement.
TTGCCATATCCATGGCCGGTGTCGCCTTCATCAATATGCCGATTATGACAGCCGGGATTAATGGGTTGCCTGATTCAGCCATTGCCCATGGAACTGCTATCATCAATACAGCCAGACAATTCGGCGGTTCGCTCGGATTGACGTTTATCATTTCATTTATAAGCAAGACTGCATCAGGAATGGAAACATCAGATTCATTGCAATTTTTACAAGGTGTAAAAAACGCATTTTTAGTTGCTTTCATCTTTTCAGTTACAGGATTACTGCTGTCGCTGTTTATGAAGAGGGATAGGAAATAATAGAATGATGCAAGGCATGTGGATTTGATTCACATGCCTTTTCCAACATTGGTACTTCTTTCTTTTATACGTATGTAGTTATCCAATATGGACAGGATAATTATAGACTTATATTTCAAGAAAGAGGGATTATGCATGAGTAAAGAGCACTCTGAGGAAAAATATGAAACACATGTAGAAAATGAAGACACGCTAACGACGCGCCAAGGACATCCTGTCACTAATAATCAGAACATCCGAACCGTTGGGAACCGCGGTCCTGCCATGCTTGAAAACTATGATTTCATAGAAAAAATCAGTCATTTCGACCGTGAGAAAATACCAGAAAGGATTGTACATGCCCGTGGTGCAGGTGCCCATGGTTATTTTGAAACCTATGGAACGGTTGGAGATGAACCGGCTTCCAAGTATACCCGTGCAAAAGTTTTTCAAGGAAAAGGGAAACAAACTCCTGTTTTTGTCCGCTTCTCTACCGTAGTGCACGGAATTCATTCACCAGAAACAGTAAGGGATCCGAGAGGTTTCGCAGTAAAATTTTACACAGAAGATGGAAACTGGGATTTAGTAGGTAACAATATTAAAATATTTTTTATTAGAGATGCGATGAAATTCCCGGATATGATCCATGCCTTCCGTCCAGACCCAGTGACAAACATTCAAGATAGTGAGCGCTTTTTTGATTTCTGTGCCAATTCACCGGAATCTTTCCATATGGTGACTTTCATCTATTCACCTTGGGGTATACCGGCCAACTATCGAATGATGCAAGGATCTGGGGTTAACACATACAAATGGGTAAACGCAGAGGGTAAAGCCGTTCTAGTGAAATATCATTGGGAACCGAAACAAGGAATTAAGAATCTGACGACAAAAGAAGCACAAGAGATTCAAGCGAAGAACTTTAACCATGCGACACAAGACTTGTACGAAGCGATTGAAAGAGGAGACTACCCGGAATGGGAGCTATTTGTTCAAATTATGGAGGACGGCCCGCATCCAGAGCTGGATTTCGACCCATTGGATGATACGAAATTATGGCCAAAAGATCAGTTCCCATGGCTTCCTGTCGGAAAGATGGTATTGAATAAAAATCCGGAAAACTATTTTAATGAAGTGGAACAAGCCACATTCGGAACGGGTGTATTAGTAGATGGATTGGATTTCTCCGATGACAAAATGCTTCAAGGCCGTACCTTCTCCTATTCGGACACGCAGCGTTACCGGATTGGAGCAAACCATTTGCAGCTTCCAATTAATGCGGCTAAAAAGCGGGTTGCGACGAACCAGGAAGGCGGACAAATGCGCTATGAAAATGATAAAGCCCCTGGACAAAACTTGCATGTGAACTACGAACCTTCAGATTTAGGTGGTCTTAAAGAAGCAGAGCAGCTTGGTAAAGACCATAAGCCTTATGTTGAAGGCGAGCTTGTCCGCGAATCAATCGACCGAAACGACAACACGAAACAAGCTGGTCAAACGTATCGGGAATTCGAGCAATGGGAAAAAGACGAGCTGATTTCGAACTTGGTAAACGACCTGTCCACTTGTAAAAAAGTGATCCAGGATAAAATGATTGCTTTAGCCGAGGAAGCGGATGAAGAATACGGACGCAGGTTGCGGGAAGGTTTACTTGAAGCAAGCAAAAAGACATCCTCGATGTCAGAGGAAACCGCTGAAGAAATGCATCCACTTGGAGCCAAAGAGGCTGACCAAGCTGTAGATGAAGCGATTGAAAAAGGCCACGATGCCGATCCATATTAATGAAAAGGTGATTGCACCCTTTTGGGGACAATCACCTTTCTTTTATTTTACATTTGACCAACAGGCTTCAAACGTTTTGCAATTAAACCATGCTTTGGTGAAAAAATGAAACTGATTAGAAAAACGACTCCGGTGGTAAATGCCATCGAACCGGATATGGATGTATCTATCCAGGCCGCTACATAATACCCAACAATAGAAGATACAACTCCAAATCCACCACTCAAGATAATCATAATAATTAGCTTGTCGGTCCATAAATATGCAGAAGCAGCTGGAGTAATAAGCATCGCAACAACCATAATTGCTCCAACCGCATCAAAGGAAGCGACAGTCGTCACGGAAACGAGCCCCATAAACAGATAGTGCATGAACAGTACCGGAATCCCCAGACTTGCTGCCAAAGCAGGATCGAAGGAAGTTAATTTCCATTCTTTGTAGAATGCAATTATGGAAACAATGACAACCACCAGTACGAAGAGCAACAATGCCGTCGCCTGAGGTATGTCCCCGATGAGCGGCAAAGTGATTGTATGGAAAGGAATAAAGGTGATTTCCCCCATTAAAGCATGTTGAACGTCAAGGTGGGCATTTCCAACAGAGGTTGAAATTAAGATGACCCCTATTGCAAATAGAGTCGTGAATACAATTCCCATCGCTGCATCATGTTGTACTTGCAGGGAATGCAGCGATTGCACGAGAAATGCAGTAGCAATTCCAGCTAAGATCCCACCAATAAGCATCGCCATTCCACTCACTTCTTTTGTCACAATATAGGCTAATACAATCCCCAACAAAACTGTATGGCTGATTGCATCTGCCATCATCGCCGTCTTTCGCAAAATAAGGAAAACACCGATAATCCCACAGGATAAGCCAACTAACGAAGCGGTCAATAAGATCCAGAATGTATAACTCATAATCGGCCACCCTCCTGCTTTAAAACTTCCATCTGTTTTTTCTGTTGGAATTTATATTGAATATAGTTGATAAGCAGCCCTTTTTCTTTGCCGAAAATAAGAGATACCATAAAAAAGCCCGCTCCAACTACTACAATGAATGGTCCTGTAGGTAATCCATTCCCCATGGTGCTTATCAGGGTTCCACTAACCCCCGACAGTCCACCAAATAACGCAGATAGCATAATCATCATTTGAAAAGATTGAGTCCAATATCTGGCGCTGACAGCCGGAATGATTAGTAAAGCTGCCATTAATATGACTCCAACAGCTTGAATGCCAATAACAATTGTTGTAACGAGCACAACCGTGTATAACGTGCTCATACTCTGAATGGATAACCCGAGGCCCTTTGCAAACTGTTGGTCAAACAAGTAGATTTTCCATTCTTTGAATCCAATAAACACGATCAACAATACAAGCACAGCCAAGATCAGCATCGTGACCACATCGGAGCGGACCATTGCAGCTGCTTGCCCGAAAATAAAACTATCAAGCCCACTCTGGTTACCTCCCGCAGAACGGTTGGCAATCGTTAAAAGCATAATTCCCATACCATAAAACACCGCTAAGATCATCCCCATCGCAGAGTCCTCTGAAATTCTACTCGAGGTCGTGATCCATTGGATGAAAAACGCTCCTACAAGAGCGCTGATTGCCGCTCCAATAATAAGAACAAACAAATTTTTCTCACCCAACAGTAAGAATGCAATAACGACTCCAGGTAATGCAGCATGGGAAAGCACATCACTCATCAGGTTTTGACGCTCCCAATATGCCATACAGCCGATTGCCCCAGCAGCTATACCTAACGTCATCGTACTCAGAAGCACCCAGCCCGTGTTACTATTCCACAGAATGGACAGCATACTCTCTGTTCTCTCCCATCCAACGCATATTTCCACCATAGGTTTTTGCGATATTCTCTTTTGTAAAAATCTCTTCCGTTCTACCATGGCAAAGAAGTGTCTTGTTAAGCAGAAGTACATGGTCAAAATAATCTTCTACCGTTTGTAAATCATGATGAACGACCATCACCGTTTTTCCATTTGCCTTCAATTCTTTGAGTATATTCATAATCGCCCGTTCTGTTGCAGCATCCACCCCGGCAAGCGGCTCATCCATAAAATAAAAGTCAGCATCCTGCACTAAGGCTCTCGCTAGGAATACACGTTGCTGCTGACCACCTGAAAGCTGACTGATCTGTCTGTTGGCATAATCCGCCATCCCCATTTTCTCCAGTGCTTCATAAGCCAATTGTTTATGTTTGCGGTTCGGCCGCTTGAGCCAGCCGATTTTTCCATATAAACCCATTGTCACTACATCTAGTGCGTCCGTTGGAAAATCCCAATCTACAGAGCCACGCTGAGGTACGTAGCCGATTCGTTTCTTCGCTTGTTGAAAAGGTTGATTAAAAAATCTCACTGAGCCAGTCAAAGCCGGATGTAAATTTAGTATTGTTTTCAAAAGTGTAGATTTACCCGCTCCATTCGGTCCGATAATTCCGGTCAATGATCCCTTCCGTATCTTAAAATTGACATTATTTAATACGGTCGTTTTCCGATAGGAAGCAGAAAGGTTATCCACTTGTAATATTATTTCCCCCATTTTTCTCACTCTCCCATCAACGCTTCGTATATTGTTTGGATATTATGACGGTACATCCCAATATAAGTGCCCTCATCCGTTCCAGGCGATCCCATCGCATCCGAATACAGCTCTCCTCCAAGCTCTACCTCAACACCTTCACTTTGAGCTCCTTCAATTACCGCTTCAATTGCACTGGAATTGATGCTGCTCTCTATGAAAATTGCAGGAACGCGGTGTTCCTTAATAAGTGCAATTATCTCGTTTATATCAGATATACCAATCTCATCTTCTGTGCTCAACCCTTGTAAACCGATCACTTCAATGTCATGTGTATTGCCAAAATAGCCAAATGCATCATGAGCCGTGACAAGGATACGTTTACTATCAGGAATATCAGATAACTGATTTGCTTCTTCTCTCAACTTCTCCAATTCACTAAAATACGCAAGCTTATTTTCTTCAAAAAAGTCTGCATCCTCTGGAGAATAAGCTTTTAATTCCTCCACGGCGGCATCCAATGCAGCTTCCCAGAGATCAATATCAAACCAGATGTGCGGGTCAATTGCCCCATCCTCATCATTTAAAATTCTTTCTTGAGATATCGCTTCTCCAATTGCAAGAACAGGCTTAGATTTTCCAATCGAATCAAAAACTGGAACCATATTCACTTCCAAATTTAAGCCATTGTAAAAAATAATCTCCGCATCGTCTACTTTTGCAATATCGCTCTGAGTCGGATTATAAAGATGTGGGTCCACCGACGGTCCCATCAAACTCTCCACTTCTAACCGGTCTCCACCAATCACTGATAACGGCTCACCGATCTGAGCGATTGTCGTCAATACTTTGATTTTTTCATCCGATTCCTCTGATGCCGAAGATTCCAATTCCCCACCATCACAACCAGCGAACAAAAGGCCAAACGCAAAAACTGTGACTAGCCATAACTTTTGCCTGAACACTCTCATCTTAGCTCCCTCCTCTTTTGTTTACCTTACGCAACTTTTATAGTTACATACAGAATATTCGCGTTCATGGTTTTTGTCAAGAGGATTTTTAAAAGATATTTCGAATAGTTGAACGTAGAGTTAACAGCAAGTGAATCAGCAATAAGATGTGCCGATCATATTAAAGAAAAAAATCCAATCTTAAGGTTGGATTTCTTAGCTACTACAACATGTAATTATATAAATATAGAAAAAAGAGCCTTTCCACATAGAAAGGCTCTTTTTATTTAATGACTAAACGCTTAAACTTATTGGATATGTTATAAATAAATGATTGCTTTGGTGTTGTCTGATCGCCTAAAACAAGACGTGTCGACTCAGGTTTAGTCATTTCGACTTGATATTCTTTCAGTTTTCCCTTATATATTAAACGGTTATCCGGGAGATTTCGAATATCGTGTGGCGTGATGAAACATGTCGGTTTATCAAATGTGAACCGATCCGATTCTTGAATGACGGTCGCAACGAATTGGGAACAAAATAATGCAGCACGTCGCTCGATTTTAATACGGAGCAGTACACCAAATAGACCGATGAAATTGTAGCGATAATCATCCTGTTTCGCTTCAAACTCATGTATTTTTTTCATCATTTTATTATAATCACACTCACTGATCGCTTGAGAATATATAGCACAGTCAGCATTTGCCATAAAGTCACTCGTAATATCTTCATGGACAAATCCACCGATAAACGGATTTTTCGGACGCTTTCTTCCAAAGCTGTATAAGGTTTGAAAATCCTTCGTAAAGGATATGGATACGTGATTCAATTCCTGCTTGGTGAAAAAGTTAATGAGCTTGGCGAGACTTGTACCCGTATCTGTAAACAGGAAATAAATCTCTCTTTCTTCCATAATGATTCCCCCTTTCCCCCGCCACTCAAAATTATTGAGCTTCATCTACTATTACACAAAAATCGCATTTCGCCAAGTACTTTTTAATTCAGTCAGGAAATTTACATAAAGTCTTGTATCATCTATGTTTATATGCGATTTTTGATTGACGAATCCACTTAAATAACGTAAGCTTACTGTGATAGTTAGATTACAAATGTAAAGGTTACTCGCGCCATTTGCGGGCGGCCTAGATTTTTTATTTGGAGGATATAATATAATGATTACCGTTACAAATGTAGGCTTACGATATGGCGATAAAAAATTGTTTGAAGATGTCAACCTAAAGTTTACTCCTGGTAACTGTTATGGAGTAATTGGTGCAAATGGTGCAGGAAAGTCAACTTTCCTAAAAATATTATCTGGTGAAATCGAGCCCCAAACAGGTAACGTTTCTTTGACGCCGGGTGAGCGGATTGCGGTACTTAAGCAGGACCACTTCGCCTATGAAGAATACCCTGTCATTGAAGTTGTACTGATGGGTCATAGTAAATTATACGAAGTTATGAAGGAAAAGGATTCAATTTATTTGAAAGAAGATTTTACTGAAGAAGATGGAATCCGTGCTGCCGAGCTGGAAGGCGAGTTCGCTGAGATGAATGGCTGGGAAGCAGAATCTGATGCCGCCATCCTTCTTAAAGGCTTAGGAATCGGTGAAGAGCTTCATAGTAAATTGATGTCTGAGCTTGCAGAAGACGAAAAGGTTAAAGTGTTATTGGCACAAAGTTTATTTGGTAATCCCGATATCCTTTTACTGGATGAGCCGACAAACGGACTTGATATTCAAGCAATACATTGGCTTGAGGAATTCCTGATCAACTTTGAAAATACAGTAATTGTCGTATCCCACGACCGTCACTTCTTGAATAAAGTTTGTACCCATATTGCTGATGTGGACTTTGGTAAAATCCAAATTACAGTAGGAAACTACGATTTCTGGTATGAATCAAGCCAATTAGCTGCAAAAATGGCTCAAGAATCCAACAAGAAAAAAGAAGAAAAAATTAAAGAGTTGCAAGCCTTTATTGCGCGTTTCAGTGCTAACGCATCGAAATCCAAGCAAGCAACATCAAGGAAAAAAATGCTTGATAATATCACACTTGATGATATTCAGCCTTCTTCGAGAAAATATCCTTATATCTCTTTCACACCGGAACGCGAGATCGGGAATGATTTGCTTCGTGTCGAAGGATTGACGAAAAAAATCGGTGATACGGTTGTACTGGATAATGTGAGCTTTACGATGAACAAGGATGATAAAATCGCTCTTGTCGGCCGTGATGATATCGCAAAAACAACACTGTTCAAAATCCTTATGGGTGAAATGGAACCAGATGCCGGTACATTCAAATGGGGAGTAACTACTTCCCAATCATATTTCCCTAAGGATAACTCGGAATTCTTCGAGGGGAATGAGATGACTTTAGTAGACTGGTTACGTCAATTCTCTCCGGAAGATCAAACGGAAACTTTCCTCAGAGGCTTCCTTGGAAGAATGCTGTTTTCCGGTGAGCAAGCTCTAAAGAAAGCAAATGTATTGTCCGGTGGAGAAAAAGTTCGTTGTATGCTATCTAAAATGATGCTATCCAATGCGAACGTACTTCTTTTGGATGAGCCGACAAACCATTTGGACTTAGAGTCGATCACTGCACTGAATAATGGTTTGATTAAATTCAAAGGTTCGATCCTATTCGCGTCCCATGACCATCAATTTGTCAACAGTATCGCGAATCGCTTAATCGAGATTACACCACAAGGAATCATCGATAAAGAAATGAGCTATGATGAATATGTGCGCGATCAAGCACTTCAAAAAGAAATCAACAAAATGTATGCATAAGAAGATGCCTCTCTCAGGAGAGGCATCTTTTTGTTTATATCTTTTACCTAACTCGATATGTGACTATTTTCATGCAAGCAAACTAATCAACTAACGCATTCCTATTCTGTAACTTCACCACGAGCTTATTCAGCATATCTTTTGTCATTTTATCTAAATTATATTCATACTTATAATCCCATTCTTCCCTAGCCGCACTGGCATCCAATCGATTGGGCCAACTGTCGGCGATACGCTGACGAACAGGATCCACATCATATGTCATTGTAAATTCCGGTATATGTTTTTGAATCGCTGCCGCGAAATCTTCTGGAGCTGCTGAAATGGCAGTGATGTTAAATGCATTACGATGAATAAGTTTATTTGAATCCGCTTCCATTAAATCGATGATTGCATGAAGGGCATCCGGGAGATACATCATATCCAAGTATGTCCCTTGTTCGAGGTAACAGGTGTAGCATTTATTTTTTAATGCCTCATAGTAAATTTCTACCGCATAATCTGTCGTTCCTCCACCTGGCAACGTTTTGGAGGAAATGAGGCCTGGATAACGAACTCCCCTTGTATCCACCCCGTACCGCTCGTAATAATAATCACAAAGCAATTCTCCCGCTACTTTATTAATTCCATACATCGTTGTCGGACGCTGCAATGTGTCTTGAGGTGTGTCATCCTTAGGCGTTTCCGGACCAAAGGCCCCAATGGAACTTGGGGTGAAGAATTGCAAATCCAACTCTCGAGCAACTTCCAATGCATTCAGTAGTCCACCCATATTTAACTTCCAAGCAAATATCGGCTCCATTTCAGCTTTATAAGAAAGCACTGCAGCTAAATGCATGATGGTATCCACATTATGATATTTCGCAGTTTCATAGAGTTTATTTGCATCCATGACATCGACTATTTCAAATAAGGAATCGCCGCGTTCTCCTTGTGGCTCCTTAATATCTGTAGCAATAACATTGGTTTCTCCATAAATATCTCGTAGTTTCATGACCAGCTCGGAACCGATTTGTCCACTCGCTCCAGTTACGAGAATTTTTTTCATAGCAAAAATCCTTTCCTTCTATTGTCTCTAAATTCAGTTCAACGAATACTTAGAGAAGAAAAAGAAAGCTCCCCCCACTCTAATACTCCTATGTCATTGTATTCAAATCATGCCCATTTCCTTACCAATTTTCTCATAAGTTGCAATGGCTTGATCAAGCATCTCTTTCGTATGTGCTGCTGTCGGCATATTACGAACACGTCCTGTACCTCTTGGGACTGTCGGAAATACAATCGATTTCGCATATACACCAGATTCAAACAAACGTTTACTGAATTTCTGTGTCAGTTGTTCATCACCAATGATTACTGGAGTAATCGGCGTTTCACTATTTCCAATATCAAAACCTTTATCTTTCAAACCTGCTTTCAGATAATCTGCATTCTCCCAAAGCAATTGGACGAGCTCGTTACTTTCCATCAGCATATCGATCGCTTTCGCACTAGCTGCTGCATCGGCTGGAGTTACTGCGGTTGAGAATAGGAATGGACGGGAAGCAACTTTCAGCCAATCAATGAGATTCTTCTTCCCTGCCACATATCCTCCAACAACACCAATCGCCTTTGATAGGGTACCGATTTGGAAATCCACTTTATCCTGCAAACCAAAATGTTTCACTGTTCCTGCACCATTACCAAGCACACCCGAACCATGAGCGTCATCCACATAGGTGATTAAATCAAACTCCTCAGCAATTTCTACAATCTCCGGTAATTTAGCGATATCCCCATCCATCGAAAACACACCATCTGTAATGACCATCACTTTATTATACTGACCTGATTCCACCGCTTCTTTCGCTTTCTTACGAAGATCATCCATATCCGAATGATTGACACGAATAATTTTCGCCTTGGAAAGCCGGCAACCATCAATAATCGATGCATGATTCAATTCATCTGATAAAATTGCATCGTTCCTATCCATGACAGCAGAAATGGCTGCCATGTTACAATTAAAACCAGATTGATAGGATATCGCTGCTTCCGTACCTTTAAATGCAGCAATCTTTCTCTCCAGTTCCTTGTGTAAATCCAACGTACCATTTATAGTACGCACAGCACCTGCTCCAACTCCATGTGATGCGACAGCTTCATTTGCCACTTGCTTCAACGTATTATTTGTGGCAAGGCCCAGATAGTTATTGGAAGAAAGATTAATAAGTTCCCTACCTCCAATCTGGATCGTTGGCCCGTTAGCTCCCTCAACTATATCTATCTCATTGTATAATCCTCTACTCTTCAAATCTTCTATATTCTCATCTAAAAACTGCTCCAACGCCTTACTCGACATAAAAAAACCTCCTTCACCCGTAATGATTGCGCTTACATTACTTTTATAGTTTAACATATGTATGCCCCTTTGTTAAAATCAGGACGATAATCCGAACAATATTTGAACTCCCTGTTTTTACCTATCGCATTATCTCTAAAAGTCTATTATACTAGTGAAGGAAATTATTTTGGAGGCATGAAGATGCGAATCATTCTGTTGGCTGTCTTTGTTACATTTATTGTTGTTATTGGCTTATTCGGTTTATTTCAAGACGACCGTCCCGTGGTTGAGATAGAACAACCCGGAGAAATGCATATTATAGAAAATTAAAAGGAAAGCAATCCATTATTAATGGATGCTTTCCTTTTGGTTTTTTACCTGTGATTCTGTTGTTATTCAACAATCGTTACATCAACTGTGCGAACGCCCCAATTGACGGCCTCACTCTTTGATGGAACATGAAGATCAATTTTATTGCCTTTAATTGCACTGCCAATGTCAGCTGCAATTGCGTAGCCATAACCCTCTACATAAACTTCAGAACCTAATGGGATTACATTTGGATCTACTGCAATAACTTTTGCATTAGGGTTTTTATTTAAGTCAACTCCAGTATACGTGACACCTGAACAACCTTCACAGTCTGCTGTATAAGCTGTTGCAGATACTGAGATAGTATTACCTTGTGGTTTTTCCTCTGCCGCTGCCGTTTTAGAAGCTGGTTTTGCTTCTTGCTTAGCAAGTGTCTCGGCTTTTTCTTTCTTAGCAGGTGCTTCTGTTGTTTGTGCTTGAGGTATCACACGATCCTCTTTATCTACTTTTTTACCTTTGATTTGGAGTTCTTGTCCAATAACGATAAGTGAAGTTTTCAAGTCATTCCATTTCTTCAAATCGTTTACGGATACATCGTACTCCTTACCTATACTAATTAATGTATCTCCACGTTGTACAACGTAAGTATCATGTATATTCAAAATTTGTTTTGGCTGAATTACTGTCGTCTTTAAATCATTGATGTGCACTAACTCGTCAATAGAAGTATCATACTCCTTTGCGATATCCCATAGGTTCTCCCCTGGTTGAACTTCATGTTCTTGTGCTGAAGCGGTAGTTACAGCTGCACCTGATAGGATTATTCCTGTCATTAATGCTGCTACTATTTTCTTCAAGTCAATTCCTCCTTTTTGCTGACTGTGATTATACTAACACAGGAAAAAGGAGAAAACAGTTACAGGGGAATTAAGAGTGGATGACATCAATTACAGTTCATCTACATTTACCGCCTTCTGTAATGAAAATGCAATAAATGACGCTAAACCGCAATTTAGTATGACAATATTACGGCGATACTACATCTTCCGCCATGTCTATGCAAGCTCTTTTCCATAAAAATAGAGCCTTTTCCATTGGAAAAGACTCCATCAATCTAAGAACTAATTGAACAATCCTCTAAATAAATTTCCTATACCTTCAAATAAATCTGCGAAAAAGTTAGCGACCTTTTCCCAAAATCCTTGATCAAGGCCAAGTTCTTCTGCCTTTTGCGTTACACTATCCGCAATATTCTTCAATTGATCACGAACACCACTGAAATCGATATCGAGTTCTCGCATCCGGTCGAATAAATCAATAAGCATTTGGCGATCCTGCTCGCTAAGATTGATTTCCAGCTTGTTTAATTGTTCACTGACGATTTGTTCCACTTCTTCACGTGTTACCGGATTTTGTTCAGCAATCATTTGTTTTATCTCCGTAAGCAATTGGGAAACATTTTCCTCACTGACGCCTTCCCTTTCAGCTAAATCGGTAGCAACGACAAGTTCATCATTCGCAAGTTCCATCCGTTCCTTGTCGAGCTCAACACCTTCCACATCATATGCCTTATAAATACCCGTTAGTGCAGAATGACCAGTTACAGCAATTGGAGAAACGACATCGACCGTCACGTTTTCCGCTCCTGCAGTAAGTAAAGCATTCTCATACATCTCACTTGTTACCTTGGTGATGTTTTCAGGCGTCAATATATTAACAACAAGACCTTCACCATTATTTTCTAATTTGATTAACGCTGAAGAGTACATATTCGCATTAGGATTTCCATTAATATAGTTCGCATAGTCCTGACCAGTGACATCATGTTCCTCAACCGCTTCATTCTCACCAAGGCCTAGCGCTTCACGGACGTCCTGCCTTTGCGATTCCGAAAGTTGTTCTCCGTAAATGAGGATACTTTCTGAAACAGCAGCTACAGGTGCAGCTAATCCAATAGAGAAAATTGCTACAAACAATAATGTCAGCATCGTTTTGGTCATCTTTTTCATGATTCAACACCCCTTTAAAGAAGTCAAGAACATCTAACTTCAATTATCCCTTTTATATAATTTGAGAGGGACTTGCAATTATTATACCTTTTTCATTAAAAAAAGAACACTTTAAGTTCGAATTTGACCCGTCTGTACACATGAGCAGATTCCTTTAAAAATACTTCGGGATACGTTATATTTAGAGTAACGAAATATTCGTGGGAAAGAAGGGTATTACAAATTAGTTATCAAGAAACCATCAATCGAAACTTAGTCATCATGTGGTTTGCCAACTTTTTTGTCAGCGGAAGTATGACAATGGTAATTCCATTCATTTCTTTGTATATCGATTCTATGGGTAACTTTTCTGACGCATATGTGCAAACATGGTCTGGTATTATATTCGCAGTAACTTTTATCTCTGCCTTTATATTCTCACCGATCTGGGGGAAAATTGGTGATCGATATGGCAGGAAAAATATTTTAATTATGTCCGCATTTGGAATAGGAATATCTGTTTTATTAATGGGGTTTGCCACAACCGTTTGGCAACTTTTTTTATTGAGATTCCTGATGGGGATTGTGACAGGTTTCATCCCCATGTCTCAAGCATTAATCTCTGTGCAGACACCGGAGAAATCAGCGGGCAAAGTGCTTGGAACGCTTCAAACCGGAAGTATTACAGGCGCATTAATGGGGCCAATGCTTGGTGGAGCTCTAGCAGACTCCTTTGGTTATGCAAGCACATTTAAATGGGTATCCGTAACACTTTTCTTATCAGCGATACTCGTATTCTTCATTAAAGAAGTACAGTTAAAGGTCTCAAAAGATGACCGTGACTCTAAATCTTATACAAGTAAAGAAGTCATTCAGCATATCGTAGGTAATCCAGTCCTATTTGTCGTCATTCTTCTATCGATGTTGATTCAAATTGCACACTTCAGTATCCAGCCAATCTTGTCCTTGTTCGTGGAGGAGATTCATGGTCCAGTAAACATCGCATTTTTCGCAGGAATGGCATTTTCAGCGGCGGGTCTCGGAACATTATTATTCTCACGAAGACTCGGGAAACTTGGTGACAAAATAGGATATATCAAAATTTTGATCGTCTTGCTATTCGCAGCAGGACTCATCTACTTGCCAGGAGCATTTGTAACAAACATCTGGCAGCTTGTTGTATTACGTTTCTTGCTTGGTGTAGCGATTGGAGGAATTGTACCATTAAGGGTTGCATATATCCGGAAAGCCGCTCCCCTATCGATGCAAGGTGAAGTGCTCGGCTATAATACGAGCCTACGCTTTCTAGGGAACGTAATTGGACCGGCACTTGGCGGATTGATTGCTGCGTCATTCGGATTTTCCGCAGTTTTCTATATCACTAGTGCATTACTTCTGATAAGTGGAGTCATTATGCTCTATACTTGGTATACAAGTGAATATGAAGGTAAAGAGTCAAAGCTCTTTTCGATATTAAAGCAATAAAATAAAGCTTGGGAAGCCACTACTTCTCAAGCTTTTCCTATGCTGAAAAATTGCTTTTTCCTCATATATAGGATTATACTAACAACATCATGATCATATAGCGAATACAGTAGTTTCACAGCCTGTGAACAGAAGATAAACATTTCAACATAGAAAGTGTGATAGATATGGGCATTGTCGTCGTCGAAATTTGTGACGGAAATACGATAACGATGGTTGATGTGGAAGAGATTTTAGAATCGGAATTCCCTGAAGTAGCCGTCATCATGAATACATGCCTAAACTTTTGTGGACTCTGTGCGGTCCGTCCCTATGCACTAGTAAACAATAAACGGGTCTTTGGAAAAACACCGGAAGAATGTTTGGATAAGATTCGGGTAGCAATAAAGGAAGAACTTGCTCAATACTCATGAGCGAGTTCTTCCTTTTTTCAACATTTCCCGGGAAATACTTATTATTTTGTCGAAACCTTATATCTATAAGCTGGCTTGTAATATAGCCAAAGAGTCTTCTCTGTCCAACTTCTTGAATACACCATATTGCTCTCGTACTGCTACTGCTTTATCTGCCATCAATTCGAGGCTATCTTCACCAATATCATAATCTGACAATCTGCTTGGAGCGCCTATCCGGTTCCAAAACGCACGCAGCTCTTCAATTCCTGCTAAAGCTACTTCTTTATCAGCTTTACCAGTCGGATCCACATTAAATACTCGAATCGCCAACTGTTTGAAGCGATCAACGTTTTCTTCATCGAGCACATGTTTCATCCAATTTGGGAATAAGATAGCAAGCCCTCCACCATGCGGGATATCATGCACTGCGGAAACGGCATGTTCCAAGTTATGCGTAGCCCAATCGCCTCTTAAACCTACACTAACCATTCCATTTAAAGCATACGTGCCGCTTAGCATCATTACTTCACGATACTCGTAATTCTCCGGCTCCTCCAAAAGTTTAGGTGCTGTTTCTATTACTGTCTGTAAAATCGATTCACAGAAACGGTCCTGCATTGGTGTATTTGAAGTCAAATGGAAATAATGCTCAAATACATGGGACATGATATCAACAATCCCATATATCGTCTGGTCTTTCGGTACTGAGAATGTATACGTCGGATCTAAGATAGAAAACTTCGGATAGACGAGTGGAGAACCCCAACCATGTTTTTCCTTTATTTCCCAATTTGTAATGACAGACCCGGCATTCATTTCTGAACCGGTTGCTGCCAATGTTAAAATGGTACCAAGAGGAAGCGCATCGGAAGCTGATTCTTTTTTCATAATGATATCCCAAACATCTATATCCGTCTTAGCTCCAATAGCTATAGCTTTCGTACAGTCAATAGTACTCCCTCCCCCGACTGCAAGGAGGAAGTCGATACCTTCACGTTTACAAATCTCAATCCCTTTTTGGACCGTAGATAATCTTGGATTTGGTTCTACCCCTGGAAGTTCGAATACATCTGCATCAATTTCAGCTAATTTTTCCATGACTTGGTCATAGATTCCGTTTCGTTTAATACTGCCTCCACCATAAACGAGCAATATTTTCTTGCCATAGCGGGAGACTTCCTTTGGCAATAAATCAATTTGACCTTTTCCGAATAACAGCTTCGTAGGATTACTGAAAATGAAGTTATCCATACATCAACCTCCTCAGATTACTCTACATGTGCAATACAATCGATTTCCACCAATACATCTTTTGGTAAACGGCTTACCTCTATCGTTGCTCTTGCAGGATAAGGTTCAATTAAATAATTTCCATAGATTTCATTTACAGTCGCAAAATCTTCCATGGAATTTAAATAGATTGTAAATTTCACTGCCTGTGAAAAATCAGTCCCGGCTTCTTTAAGGACAGCCTTCAAGTTTTCCATGACTTGTTCTGTTTGTTTTTCTATTCCCTCTACAATTTCCCCTGTTTCAGGATCTACCGGAATTTGTCCAGAAACAAAAAGAAATTCACCTGCTTGAATCGCTTGAGAGTATGGACCAATTGCTGCTGGAGCATTTTCTGTGTTAATTGCTTTAACCATGACTATTCCTCCTTTTTAAATCTAACTTTATTCTACCATTATGCTAATTATCTTTCTATTTGAATAGATCTTTTTCACGAAATTTACCGTAACGGAAATAGAGAAAAGCAATGACACTGCTAATTAAGAAGCTGACGCCCATCCCCATTGCAATTCCTTGCTCGCCGAATAGTTCAGAAAACAACCAAGTTAATGGATAACGCAGGATCCAAAATGAAATGATATTCAGAATAAGGACCTGGTACATCGCACCAGCTGCCCTAACAATCCCATTCAGAATAAAGTTAATTCCTAAAAATGGATAACAGAGTGCAATAATCGCTAAATACGTCCGACCAAACTCTACGGATGCTTCATCACGGATAAATAGCTTGATGGCATATTCTCCAAACAGGATGATGAGGATTCCAATGCCTACCATGATTGCGAAGTTGAATAACACACCATACTTGGCTATCTGATTCACTCGCTTCCAGTTCTTAATCCCAATGTTTTGTCCTGCCATACTCGTCACTGCAGTACTTAGAGCATGGGCAGGAAGCATAATAAGACTATCGAGACGTTGAGCTGCGGTAAATCCAGCAACGACTGCGCCGCCAAATGAAGTGACAACACTCATGATCGCTGCAGATCCGGCTGATATAACAGCCATTTGCAGACCTGAGGGTATTCCAAGGTTGAAAATCAGTCGAACTTCCTGCCAAGAAGGAATGGTAGGTCTAGTAAAAGGGGCAAGCTTATGTCGTTTCAAATGAATAAAACCATAGATGAAAGCCAGACCTTGTGAAACTACCGTTGCATACCCAGCTCCATGAATCCCCCAATTAAACACAGAGATAAATAAAGGATCAAGTACAATATTAGCGACAACGGCAACAGTCACAAATTTTAACGGCGTGTTACTGTCCCCAAGTGCACGCATGACCGTACTCATGAAATTGTATCCGAATAAGAATAGAATCCCAAGGAAATTAATCTGCAAATACACTTTAGCACCCTGAACCATCGAAGCAGGAGTACCTAAAAGATGAAGCAACTGTTCTGCGAAGAAAAAACCAACGGCACCTAACCCAACCGCAATCAATGTCATCAAGACGACGAATGCATTCAAATAGCGAATAAGTCCATCTTCATTTCCTTTTCCCTGTTGTTGAGAAAGAATGGTTAGTGCTGCATTATTCAATCCAATGATAAAAGCAAGCACGGTAAACAAAATGGTGCTGGAAATTCCAATCGAACCTAATGCCGTAGCTCCTAATAAATTCCCAACCCACAAACTGTCAATAAACTGATAGGAAGTTTGCAATAAATTCGCGAGCAGTATCGGCCAAGAAAAGGAGATTAAATGTTTTAATATGTTTCCTTCCGTAAAATCATGTTGCTTTCTCATTATCAAACCAGCCTTTATCATTTTATCTAATCTTTATCATACTCGAAAGAATGAGATAAGCAAAAAGAGAGGTCCTTGTTTTACAGGACCTCTCCTATCATATTAATGCATAGCCTTTACTATTAAGCTCCGGCTGGCTCTTTTTTGTCGTTGCCCTTATTTCTGCTCATAAATTGAGTAGCGAGCATGACAACAAAAATAACCGCTCCAATTAAATCTGTGTTTCCTTCTGGGTACATTAACAGAATACCTGCGGCAAAAGCAACTAATCGTTCCGCCCAGTGCAACTTACGGTACCAGAAACCAATGAGTCCAGCACCAATCGCAATCATTCCTGTAATGGCAGTGATGATGATCCATGTCAAACCAAAGAACGTGACATCGATCATTAATAACTGTGGCTCAAATATGAACATATACGGAATGATAAAGGCTGCTATAGCAAGTTTGGATGCATTAACCCCAGTACGTATCGGCTCTCCCCCGGAGATACCGGTTGCCGCAAATGCTGCCAGCGCAACAGGAGGAGTCACATCCGCCAGAATTCCGTAGAAGAATACGAACATATGAGCAGCGAGCACGTGAATTCCTAGCTCATATTGATCACTTAAAGCCATAATTGCAGGTAATGCAATCGTTGACGTAATAATATAGTTAGCTGTAGTCGGTGAACCCATTCCAATGATAAGGGATGTGATCATAGTAAATACTAGAGTTAACAAGATTAATCCCATCTCATTGGATGTAATGGCAGCCGCTAAACCAACTAGACCGTTACCTAACTTCAGACCTAAACCTGTCTTCGTTACAACACCAACGATAATACCAGCAGAAGCTGTTGCGGCAGCTACACCTAATGCAGTCCGCGCACCATCTGTCAACGCAGAAAAGAACTTACCAAGAGTAAATTTACCATTTTCATCTAAGAACATGTTCGTTTCTTTACTGAACAGACTGACGACAATCGCTGAAAGAATACCATAAATTGCTGTACGTTCTATACTCACTCCAGCAAATAAGAAGTAAACAATAGCTAGAATTGGTAATAGTAAATAAATCTTTTTAAAGACTTTTTTCTTATCTGGCAATTCCTCTTTTGGAAGACCAAGCAACCCAAGACGTTTTGCCTCAAAGTGAGTCATTACCCAAATACCGGTAAAGTACAGAAGCGCTGGGATCACAGCAGCTTTTGCAATGTCCCAATACGGAACTCCTGCAAATTCAATCATTAGAAAAGCAGCTGCCCCCATAATAGGTGGCATAATTTGTCCACCAGTTGATGAAGCCGCTTCAACCGCTCCGGCAAAGTTCGGTTTATATCCCAACCGTTTCATCATCGGGATTGTATAGGAACCAGTAGTTACCGTATTTGCTACAGAGCTTCCGGATATCGTACCGTTTAACGCACTTCCGAAAATAGCCACCTTCGCAGGTCCTCCAACACGGCGACCAGCAATAGCTAATGCTAGATCATTAAAATAGTTACCTACACCTGTTTGAACTAGAAAAGCACCAAATAATAGGAATAGGAAAATATAAGTAGAAGACACTTGTAATGGTGTTCCTAGTATTCCTTCTGTTGTAAAGAACATCGAATTGACCAACTGTTGTAGAGACAAGCCACGGTGCATCAACATACCTGGCATGTATGGACCAAACAACGCATACAAGAGGAATACTACCGCTATAATAACTATTGGTAATCCCACAGCACGTCTAGCAGCTTCTAAAACTAGTAAAACCGCTATTCCACCAATCAGCAGTTGCGTGTTATCAATACCTCCGACTTTCACCACTAACGTATCATAGAATAATGGCCAGTAGGCACACACAACGATGGATAATACTACTAATATCCAATCATACCAAGCCACACTTGTCTTCTTCATTCCTCGTTTCGCTGGAAACAGCATGAAAATAAGTGACAAAGCAAAACCTAAGTGAATCGTACGTTGGATATATGCTGTGTATGCACCAAAGATCCCTGTATAAAGGTGGAATAAAGAAAATGCAACTAACACAATAAAGACAACCCAGCCAAGGATTCCGGTCAGCTTTCTCGTATTCGATTCGATATCATATTTTTCCATTAACTTCTGTTGTTCTTCCAGAGATAATTCTTGCTCGTTCGAATTCGTATTCTCAGTATCTGTTAATTTATTTTTGTTGTTTTTATTTTGATCGCTCATCAATCTTCACTCCTTTCAGATAACTCCATAGGGGCAACTTGTCTACTTTCACCGTATACCAAGCCCCCGGTTCAAAGTAATCGTTGAACCAAACCATTTTTTCTTCCATATGATTCTTCCATCGCAAACGATGCTTAGAAACTGTCTTTCCGTTTCGTATTTTCATGGATTCAAATACATTATTTAAGTTGCCTAAATGATATCTTCCATCTTTGTATTCAAATGTCTGCCCCTCCTCTACAGTAGAAGGCATGCCAATACCAAAGGATTCGAAAATGATCTCATCCTGTATAATCGTTAAGTTTTCTGTAACATGGTATTTCTCAACAACATCTGTCAAATGAATGGAATGAGTAAATATAATGTCAAACTGGTCACCTGCATCTATTGGTAAATAGGCTGCAAGTTCATCAGTATTTTCTTTATAAAAGACCAACGCACTCTTAAAAGGGATAAACAATAGAGTAATGAGCAGAAGTGGGATAGAAACGAAAATAATTGTTTTAAATTTCATGGATAAATCACCGCACATGTGGTATCTGTCAAATGCATCACAGTAGAGCTATGTAAATATAAAACCATAAAACAGCCGGCTCTCAAAACAATCTACCGTCTTGACTGCCGGCTGAATATGGTTATTCTATTTATTACTTATTCCAGTACTCCAGCTTCTTTAAAATACTTTTCTGCTCCTGGGTGGAAATCGATACCGATTCCTTCTACACCTGCTTCAGGAGAAATGAATTCACCTTTAGCGTGTGTGATAGATTCTGCATTATCATAAATAGCTTTTGTAATTTCATATACCGTATCTTCAGATAAACTTTCCGTAACTGCAAGCATCGCTCCAACAGCTACAGTGGCAATGTCTTGTTCTTGCCCAGCATAAGTTCCAGCTGCAATAGTGTCTTGTGCATAGTAAGGATATTCTTCAATTAAAGCATCGATTTTATCTTGCTCGATCGCTACGATTTTAATATCTGCTGTAGCTCCCAATCCTTCTACTGCACCAGTTGGTGTACCAGCAGTAATAAATGCCGCATCGATATTTCCATCTTGGATACCACCTGTAGACTCACCAAAGTCCAAGTGTTGTGCGTCAATATCATCCATTGTCATACCATGGACTTCCAATAGTTGTTCAGCGTTAACATACGTACCTGATCCTGGAGCACCTACTGATACTGTTTTACCAGCTAAATCTTCGACAGATTCAATTCCAGAATCTTGTGTTGTTACAATTTGAATCGTTTCCGGATAGAGGGAACCAATAGCCAAAACATTGTCAACTGGATTTCCATCAAATGCGTTGATCCCTTGCTCTGCAAACGCTACCACATCTGTTTGTACGAATGCAAGCTCTGCTTCTTCATTTTGTAAAGATATGACATTATCAGCAGAAGCATTGGATGATAATGCGTCAGTTTGAATACCTGTTTCATCTGAAATAATCTTTGCCATTTCTCCGCCTAGTGGATAATATGTACCACTTGTTCCACCTGTCAACATACTAATCGCTGATGGTGAGTCCCCACCTTCATTTGAATCCCCATCTGCTCCATCATTTCCACCACATGCTGCTAGGAATAAAGCCATAGCCGTCAAGAGAATGGAAAATAGAAATAATTTACTCTTTTTCATTTGAACTCCCCTTTCGTTTATACGTAAGATTCTAACAAATTGCTTAACTTTGTCAATAACTATAATTTGGCAGTACTCAATTAATTGAAGAATTACAATAGATAGAAATTTAGTGATATTGGATTCCAGTATGTAGGACTTTCCTCTTATTCGGCTGGCTGATAAACAACAATGAAGGTACAGATAGAAGCGCAGATTTTTCTTAAG
This sequence comes from Oceanobacillus luteolus, assembly GCF_042678205.1. Taxonomy (NCBI): domain Bacteria; kingdom Bacillati; phylum Bacillota; class Bacilli; order Caryophanales; family Bacillaceae; genus Oceanobacillus; species Oceanobacillus luteolus. The sequence goes on along the minus strand of NZ_JBHUDE010000005.1, from coordinate 155,978 downwards.
ATACACTTTACCGACTTTTTTGTAAAAAATCAACTAAAATTATTTTCTTTTACGTTTTTTATGCAAATGTATCCGTTTTCAATATATTTCTTGACAATATTACGAAAATTCAGCTACGATGATAGAAATATAATTTGTCGTTTGATTGGAGGGGGAAGATTATGATAAAAATGGCAGTCTTCGGTACGCAAAACACGATCCGTCGTATTCAAGAAATTATATCAGATGTTGAAGAAGTGGAAATGTTACCATTCATCTATTCTGAAGCTGAAGAAACTACCAATCTACTGGACACGGTTTTTAATTGTGACATCTATGTATTTACAGAATACCTATCTTATTTATACGTTAAAGACACGATCGAAAAAAAGCGGCTCCCAGCACTCCGAGTGGAAATGGACCCTTACATGATGGCCGCAAATCTGTATCGGCTGGAAACAAAAATGGATCATCCTCCAAGTCGAGTCGCGCTTGATGCATTTAACGAAACCTTTTTGGACGAGGTCACCCAAGAACTTGGACTAGATGATGATATCCACAGTTTCCTTCACGACGAATGGACCAAGCCTGATATCAATCGATTAGTATCCTACTATATAACTCTATGGACAGAAGATAAAGTGGACTATATCTTACCAAGTTCAGAGGAAATTACTGCTAAGTTAACAGCAAAAGGAATCCCTGCACATACGATGGAAATTCCCGAACTGCAACTAAAACAATTGATTGACCAGGCAATCTCTCTCGTACGATTAAGTGAGTCCGAAAACCGGCAGATGGTCACCGGATATGTTTCTGTTAAGGGAATTGATGCTAATACCGAAATAATCGGGCATAGTTTGGACATCTTAAACAAGGTAAGGCGGATTCTCACTAAATTCACTGCCAAGAATGATGCATCTTTTGTTAAAACCTCGGAAAACCATTTTGTCATCTATGGTTCGGAAAAGCTGCTTAAACATTTAAAGGAGCATTACAGGTCCTTCCCGTTGTTACAGGAAATGAAAAGTAATATTAAATTGCCGATCCACCTTGGATTCGGTTTAGGACTGAGTGCTAATGAATCTGCGAAAAATGCCGAAATTGCTCTGGATAGCTGCAAACGAAGCGACCATAGCATTTGCTACATCGTCAATGAAAGAAAAGAAATGATCGGTCCAATCGGTGTGAAAAAGGAGATTGACACGTCTAGCTTGTATCAGGCACTGATTCATGATGCTAGATTAAATAATGAGCTTTCATATAATTTCATTGATTTCATTACCGACCGTAATAATGAACCCTTTTCCACACATGACGTTGCCTTATTCTATAAAGTCACAAAAAGAAGTGCAGAGCGGACGGTGAATAAATTATTAAGCGGTAATGTGATTAAAATTGCCGGTGAAGAACGTCCATACAAAAAAGGAAGGCCAAGAAAACTATTTACACTGAATCAATAATTCCGTCCAACATGAAAAAGAGTCGAACAGGCATCTCCTGTTCGACTCTTTCCTTACAAGCTCAACAGTTCTCGGATATCATCCTCACTGAGACTGCTCAGCATTTGTTCGCCTGGTTGGATGACTTGGCTGATCAGCTCGCGTTTTTTCTGTTGCAATTCATATATCTTTTCTTCAATCGTTCCTTCCGCAATCAATCGGATAACTTGAACGATATTTTTTTGTCCAAAACGATGCGCACGTCCTGTCGCTTGATCTTCCACTGCCGGATTCCACCACAGATCATATAGAATCACCGTATCTGCTCCGGTCAAATTCAAACCTGTTCCGCCAGCTTTCAATGAGATGAGGAAAATATCTTTTTCTCCCTGATTGAAGCGTTCACTCATCATGACCCGCTCTTCGGACTCTGTTTTTCCACTTAAGTAAAAGAAATCAATTCCCTCTTTTTCAAGTTCCTTCATGATGATTTCATGCATGCTCGTAAATTGTGAAAAGATCAGCATGCGCTTGCCATTTTCCAAAGCAGTCCTTACGGTGTCCATCAATTGTTGCAACTTTCCAGAGTCACCTTGGTAGTTTTCGATAAATAAAGATGGGTGGCAACATATCTGACGTAACCGTGTTAAACCTGCTAAAATCTTCATTCGATTTTTATTGAAGCCACTCTCTTTCAACGACTGGGAAGCGTCCTGCTGTACTTGCTGCAAATAACCGAGATAAAGCTCCTTTTGTTCCGTAGTCAATTCCGACAAGCTTACCGATTCTATTTTCTCCGGTAATTCTTTCAACACATCTTGTTTCAATCTCCGCAAAATAAATGGTCGTGTGAGACTGGAGATTTTTTCATTCGTCAATTGCTTGAATTTGCGTAAAGATGGCATTAATCCAGGCAAGATCACTTGGAAAATCGCCCATAGTTCTTCAATTGAATTTTCAATTGGTGTTCCGCTTAAAGCAAAGCGACGAGATGCATTCACTTGTCTGATTGCTTGAGATGTTTTTGTTGCATAGTTCTTTATATATTGCGCTTCATCCAGAATCATCGTCTGGAATTCAAGATTACGATATAACTCTATATCTTGCCGAAGCGTCGAATAAGAAGTGATCCACACATCCACATCTTGTAGATTCTTTACTTTTTCAAGCCGTTCAGCGGGGGTTCCCGTTAAGATGGCAACCTTCAAATCCGGTGTGAATTTCATAAATTCATTTTTCCAATTGTAAACAACAGAAGACGGTGCAACGACCAGATGTAACTTATCACTTGGCTCAGAAGCGATGTAAGCAATCGTTTGAATCGTCTTTCCAAGCCCCATATCATCTGCTAATATTCCGCCTAAGTGATAACGGCTTAATGATTTGAACCATTGATAACCAGTGACCTGATAATTACGGAGTGTCGCATTCAAGTTTTCCGGCAACTCATCAATCTGTTCATCCGGTGTACGTAAATGATGGATTAAAGACCGGAACGCCGGATCATAACTTTTCTTCGTATCAATAAGCTCATCAATTTGCGTGCTTCTGTATAGCGGCATTTGCACGTTACCGCCCTCTACATCCTGTTTTCGAATGTCCAAACTGTCAAAGAACTGATGGATCGAGGAAAATGCATCGTTTTCCAATGACATTAATGCCCCGCTATCCAAACGATAAAAGCGTTTCTTCTCAATCACCGCCTGAAGTATGGACTCCACTTCTTGCTCATTTACACCATCAATATCAAAACTGATTTCCAATAGATTGGAACTCGTGTCTACATTGACATTCGTTGTTGCAGTCGGCTCATGTTCAACAATCATATATTTTAAATCTGAAGTAAGGAAAAGCTCCACTTTATCCGCTAATAATGGCAAGATATCATATAAAAACTCATACAGCTCTTCTTCCTCAGCTGTTTCCAAATAAAGTTCTTTTCCATTGTACCTAAAATTCGCATGCTCAATCAGCCGCATGATTTCCATTTCTTTTTCAACTTCGCGAATGATGATGAGATCACTCTGATCCCTGCCATTAAAAGGATCAACAACATGCTTACCATAATGGTACTCCAGTTTTCCGGTGATCAATTCATCCTCAAGCTCGAGATAGAGCTTTGCTTGAAGTGGTACTTGGATCACTTCTTCAATAATGTTCTCCGCTACTTTCACATCTCCTACGATTTTCAGTGATGGAATGACTTCAGAAAAGAACCGGTCCGCTTGCTGTTTCGAGATGGCGAGCGACAAATCATTAACATTAAACTGAAATAATTTATCAATAATATTCGTTTCTTCAGGAGTCGCAAAATAAAACACTCCATCACTGAACACCATATTGTACTCTTTTAGAATCGACACATCGTTCCCTTCTGCAAGCCGGAGCAAAACATCTTCTTTGCTCTTCTCCAGCATGAATTCAAAAGGTAGCGACCCTTCTCCAATGGATATGTTGGAGTAAGTTCTGTTGGATATTCGAATGGAGGTCTTCCGTTCCACGAGTTTTTCCAGTAGTTCTCTAGCTGCCAGCGGTGGAATAATGATGTAACGATCATCCGTGCCGCTTGTCATTGCATAAATCGTCGAGTGGTAGATGTTCTCGTTTTTTTGGATTGCATGTAACATCCGGAAAATCTCTTCGTCCTGACCCAATATATAATGCTCTTCAGGTCGATATGTAAAATTCTTTGTAAAATAATATTCGTTTCCGGTAAGCACGGCATCGATTAGTTTAAACAATTCTTTTACAACATAGGGACGTTTAACTCCAAATTTCAATTCCACTGATAGATTGCCGGTATAATGGTGATGTAAATGATACTCCACCTGTACCGGTTCCTGTTCGAAAATATGGCCAGGCTTTTTAGGTTCCAATTGCTGAAGTGCACTCAGTTGCTCGATGAACCTATCTGTTTTTACGTAATCGTAGGCAAGTACAGGTTCTTTATTATTCTCTTTCGTTTGAATGCTTAATAAGGTTGCTACAATGTGCTTGCAAGAACCATAGGTATCAAATGCAGCACAGTCACAATATGTATCAATCGTTCCTTTTTCTGCTTCGCGCATATCGATTTCCACAAAGTAATTTTCGCTACCGTCGACCATCGCAGTCCAAACTTGATGGTTTCGGTCATAGACTAGATCGTGGACTTTGTCTTTCTTGAAATATTCAACTCCCCTTCGGTATATGGCCGATGGAAATAACCTGCTTATGTTAACGTCTTTTAATTGTTTCAAGATTGTAAACCCGCCTTTATGTGCAAATAGCTTATTATTACTATTTTATAGGAATAGTTGATAAAAGTGAAATGAACCATATAAAAGTTAATATTTGCGCTTCTTGGTCGTCCGCAACCTCCAGGAGAAAAGGCATTACTCCATTATGAGTGAACTAATCTACACTTTCGCGGCTCGCTTTTCTTTTATGTAAAAGTAAATATATATCATCATTGAGCAGGCGATGGATAGGGCTGATGCGATGTAGATGGAGGCGTAGTTGATTGTGGCTGCCAGGAAGCCAAAGAAAATGGCTGCGATTCCGATTCCTAAGTCAAAAAAGGAAAAGAAAGTTGCATTTGCCATCCCTTTTCGATTGGCTTTCGCCTTGTCAACTGCCCAAGCTTGCAAAGCCGGCTGTACCGTACCAAACCCAAACCCATAAATTGCACCTGCCGTCCATAAGATCAACGTACTTGGAAGCCAAGCAAGTAAAAGCATGGCAGATAAAATAAGAGCAGTACCTGGAAGAAAGACATAGAGATGCCCTTTCTTATCGTAAACCTTACCAGCAAATGTACGGGAAATCATCAAAAAGATGGCATAGACAAGAAAATAAGTTGCGATGCCATCAACATTCCTCTCCCATGCATGCAATGGAAGAAATGTTGCGATTCCACCAAACGTCGCCGTGATAAAAAACATGAGAATCGACGGTTGTATCGCCGTTTTTTCAATGATGTCAAACCTGGCTACGTGTGTTTGTTCTTTTGAAACTTCTACCTTCTTATACCGGATCCCTAAAGAAAATAGCAAAGCAATGAACCCTAGCCCACTACATATTAAAAAGATTTCATTAAAACTAAGAACTCCCATCAGTCCCAATCCAAGCGAAGGACCGAAAGCGAGCGCAATATTTCCAGATAATCCGAAATAACCCATTCCCTCTCCACGTCGATGCGGGGGAATTAAATCAGTGGCGATCGTTCCTCCTGCAGTTGTTGAAAAGCCCCAGCCAACTCCTTGAATCACTCGGATTATACCGAGAAAGAGGAGACTCGCTAGAAAACCATAAGCTCCCATGGATATAACAAATATAGTAAGCCCAAATATATAGACAAAGCCACGCCCCTTCGTTTCTAGCGCATGACCTGCGAACGGCCTTAAAATAAGAGCAGAAAAGGTGAATATACCTACAATCACACCAACAAGCTGATCATTTCCACCAAGCTCCTTCACATAAAGCGGGAGGGTCGGTAATGTCATTTGAAAGCCTAAAAAAATGAAAAAATTAGCCAGCCAAATAAAAACAAAATCCTTCGACCAGATGATGTCCTGTTTCGTTTTCGTCTGTACCCGAGCCTGAGCCATTAATCAAACTTCCTCTCCTTATACTAATAGTAAATTATACCGAAATATTTCGAGAATGGAAATAATTTAAAATCAATCTTCATACTAAAATAAGAGTAGTAGTTATTTTATAAATATGATAAGTTTTTACTGAAACTTAAATCCTATATAAACGTATAACCTATTACACTTACATATTATTGAAGGGAGTTACTTAGATGCAAACAATGTTAGAGGTAAAAGGATTGAACAAATCCTTTAAAGATAAGCAAGTCCTCAAAAACATCTCCTTTGAAGTGAAAAAAGGAGAAATTATGGCAATCCTCGGTCCAAACGGTGCAGGAAAATCAACGACCATCCGTAATATTATGGGGATTTTGTATCCGGATGAAGGGTCAATCACTTTCCATAATCATAAAGGGAAAGGTATTCCACAAAACAAAATCGGCTACCTTCCTGAAGAACGTGGCTTGTATAAAAATGTAAAGGTGATGGATATTCTACTTTATTTGGCGGACTTGAAGGATTACCCGCTTGATAAGGCAAAGGAGCGTATCCTCGATTATTTGAAAAAGTTTGATTTAGAAGGTAAAGAGAATGTTTCCATCGAAGAATTGTCAAAAGGGATGGGACAAAAAGTGCAATTTATCGGAGCTGTCATCCACGAACCTGAACTGCTGATCCTCGATGAGCCATTTTCCGGACTTGACCCGGTCAGTCAGGATATTTTCAAAGAAGAAATCCGCAGATTACGTGATGCTGGTACATCTATCCTACTATCCTCCCATCAAATGAACTTAGTAGAAGAAATGTGTGACCGTCTATTTATGATTCAACGTGGTGAGAAAGTCATTTACGGAACGCTCGACGAAGTCAAAACAGAATATGCGAACTTCAAATGTACCATCCAAGGACAGAACGATATTCATTTACTGGAAACCATCCCAGAGGTTGAACATATTGAACAAGACGGCGATGTTTCCGTTTTATATTTAACGAAAGATGTTCATCCATCCAGATGGGTGAAACATCTCCCAGAAGATTTGAACATCCAAGAGCTATCTATGAATCGCGTTTCCCTACACGAGATCTTTATTGATATAGCAACGGACAAAAGACTGATGACGAAGGAAGGTGAAGCACATGCGTAATTCAATGAAAGTTGCAAAATGGGAAGTTAAACGAAATATGAAAAATAAATCTTTCATCATCGGACTCTTTCTGACCCCGCTTATCATCATCGGTTTCGGCTTTTTCGGAAGTTGGATTGGCGGTGATTCAGAAGATGAATCTAACGAGATGACTATTTTCATCGACGATCAAATTGGGATTATGGAAGAATTAGAGAGTCTAGTACATAACAGTGAACTAGGTTGGGAATTACACGCCACAGACGTGTCGGAAGAAGATGCCATGACTGAAATCGAGGATACTGAAGCAACCGCATATATCTATTTAAACGATGCTTCACTATTAGAGGGAATTGTCCCAGTCTATACAAGTGAAGATACAGACGCCTTCTTCACTAATCAATTGGCTGTTTTCCAAGGACCTATCCTCGCCTATCAAATGAATCAACTTGGGCTGACTGAGGAGCAATCAGCAGTTATCAGCCGAGGAGTATATTTTGCTGAGATGGGGGCGGAAACCGAAGCGATTGAAGAAGCTGCAGCACCAGAAGAAGCGTCTGAAGATGATTTCCTCGCTAGAATGATTCCAGCTGCCTTTGGGGGCATCATTTTTATATCAATCGTATTTACAGGAATGGCTATTTTCCAAAGTGCCTCACAAGAGAAAAAGGATAAGATCGCAGAAATCATTTTATCTTCTTTAACTCCAGGAGAGTTGATGCAAGGAAAAATTATTGGGTATTTCATACTTGGTTTGATTCAAGCAGCTGTGTTATTGGTATTTTTAATTCCATTTATTATGATTCAAACGGATATACCAATCTTTGAATATCTTTTCGTACCGGAAACACTTCTTTTTGTTTTTATAGCGGTACTCAATTACTTGATGTTTGCAGCGATTTTCGTTGGAATTGGTGCAACGATTGAAGATGTTACTACATCCGGGAACTTCCAAGGGATTGTCATGATGCTGCCATTTTTACCATTTCTCTTCATCGGTCCAGTCATTGGGGATCCATCTGGGCTATGGGCACAAATTGGCACTTATGTTCCATTTACCGCACCTGGCGTGCTCTTACTAAGACTGACCTTACTGGACGTATGGCCATGGATGGAAATCATCCTCTCACTGGCAATCATTATCGTAAGTACACTCTTATTCATTAAGCTTGCTGGAAAGATATTTAAAGTCGGCATACTCATGTACGGTAAAAATGCAACTCCAGGCGAGATTTGGAAATGGTTAAAAGCGTAATACTTAACGAACTAAAATATACACTTCCCATTAATCAGCAAATTCTTTTTCCATTTCAGAAGTTATATACTATAATAGTAGTATAATAGTATTTACTTGGTGGGAGGTCATAAGATGTTAATGTATGTTGTATCCTTAGCAATCGGCGTTAGTGTCAGTCTAATAATTGCGAGTGAAGTTTGGGATTAAGCCCAAAAGTGAAAGCGACCTTACAGTCTAAGAACGCGATTGTCTAAAAGAGGCCTGTATTAGCACGTCCTTTGTATCGTAGGGACATACGGACTAGGACACGGATGGAGTTCGAAGTTACTTTCGAATGAAGTCGTTCTTAATCAAGCTTTTATTACACACAGGAAAAAATATCTAGGCGTATCTGCTTATGCAGATACGCTTTTTTTTATTTTTTCATTAAATGAGGCTTGTTTACTATCATCTTTCATATTATGATGAAACTACTAATCTAATTTTTTCCAAGTATAAGGAGGCATCTATGAGAAACTTTGGAATCGGCATTATCTTAATATTACTTTTGACCTTGTTCGTCCATGTTGAAACAACAACTGCCGCTAGTGGTCAAACCTATGAAGTTGGAGTAAATATTCTACATGTTCGTGAGGCCGCAGATGGGGACGCCGATATCATCGGCCTGCTGCAACAAGGCGACAAACTGACAGCCTTCCAGGAAAAGTATGGGTGGGTACAAACGTACTATGCTGGGGAGCCGGCGTGGGTTGCCAAACATTACTTAATTCCTACCGGTTCAACAACAACTTCCAGTCAAAAATCGATGAGTTCAGCGACTGCCAGCATTACCGTCACTGAATCAAGTGTAAATATCCGTTCTGGCCCAGGTCTGGATTATCGAGTCGTTGCAGGGACATCCCAAGGAGAAACGTTTAATGCAATCGATCATTCTGGGGAATGGATCCAAATATCCTTATCGAACGGACAAACTGGTTGGATTGCTTCCTGGCTTACAGATTCAATTCAGTCTCCAAAAGAACAAAAAAACCGCACAAACACAGCAGCTCAAAGCTCTTCCATTGGTTCACTTTCAGGATATACCATTGTACTCGATGCTGGCCACGGAGGAAGAGATCCAGGTGCTATCGGGCTCCGTGGATTATATGAAAAAGACTTAGTGTATGATACGACGAGCACCATCGCCCAAACACTCCGTAATTATGGAGCCACAGTTATCGAAACTCGTACCGGAGATTATTATTTATCTTTGGATGAGCGTGCTTCGATAAGCAACACGCATTATACAGATGCATTTATCAGTGTCCACTATAACTCTTTCCCTGTTGTTTCTGTACAAGGGATCAATACGTTTTATTCAAGTGACGCGGGATATGCTTTAGCAAAAGATATACACTCCAGCCTGACTTCTACCGTGCCATTGAATAATCGGGGAATGGGCAAAGAAAATTATAAAGTACTTCGCAACACCATTGCACCGGCAATTTTACTTGAGCTCGGATTTATTACAAACGCTTATGATCTATCCATCATTCAAACCGCCGATTATCAAAATCAAGTTGCTGATGCAATAGCAAAAGGACTTATTCAATACTTTCGTTAAGATTGCAACGGAATAAACTGATGTTTCCTTATCATTATTTTTAGCTCAATCATTCAATAAACACATTTCCCTCTCTTTTAGTTGGAGAGGGTTATTTTCTTGCACATTTAAGGAATGCTATAGTATTAAGAGAGTAATTTGATACGGAGGGAAATATATGCATGAGAAATTACAAGAATTAGTCGACTTCACAAAGAGAAAGTTTAGCTTGGATGAATTCCAATTAAAGCGATATCAACTATTCAAAGAAAAAGATCACAATAATGAACTGTCCTATATTTTCAATATGGAATGGTTTCCAACCAGATCAACAGATGAAACCGATGAATTCAATCCTCCCGGCACCGTCAGTATCGATGTTGATTTCCATACGAAACGGGTGAAGAGCCTAATATTTGTTGATGGTATAAATGATTTGGAGGCTGAACTTCCAACTAGTGATGCACCTGAAATGGCAATTGAGTGGGTAGAGAATGAAACGGGCCTTGAATTCGGCCGGCAATTCAAACTGGAAAATACAGAAGGTCCCGATCTGATTTTTCTAGCGGCGGTGGATAATATCCCAGTTTACCCGTCCGGTTATATTGAGCTCGAATTCAATGATGAAGGGAAATTAAGTCTCTTCACCATGCATGGGAATTTTCCTGATGCAGAAAAAGTCAGTTGGGAACCGTTTGCCCTAACAGAAACAGAGACAAAAGAATTAGTGAAAAATCAATTGACACTATTGGAAATTCCAATCGTTGATGAAGAGAAATGGCAGAAAGTCTATACGATATCAAGCAGTTTTATTACAAATACAACGAAGGAAGTCCTCTCGTACGAAGAAGTGGAAACAGACCCTGCCCATGTCTTATTGAATCAGGCCTTAGAGTGGGAAAATGCGGAACCGAGCGAATTTCCTAAGAAAGAAATCGACCAAAGCACGGATGCATCCGTGGAGGAAGCTTTGAATAATAAAGTTCAAGGGCCAGAGCCTCTAACCGACCAAGAACAGAATCAAGTCATTCGACAGGTGGAAGCATACCTCCAACATATCAAACCTGAGGAGTCAGGAAAATGGATGCTAACTTCAATCCAGCGGGAGGATAAATATATTTATGCAGTTCTGCGTTTGAATAAACCAGAGTTACGAGTGATTACCCGTAAATTAACAGTTGTACTTGAAACAGATACACTTCAACCAATTAACCATATTGATAATCAAGCCCTGCTTGATACTTTTCAAGAATTGTCTAGTGCACCAGAAGCAACTATAACGAAAGATGAAGCTTTTGACAGACTTTACAAGCATATCGAAATTAGCCCGATTTACGTCTATGATAAAATAAACGAAGAATATATCCTTTGCGGTAAAATAGATTCCGCACTAGCAATTGATGCAGTGACCGGTGATCTGGTCGAGATGGAAGCTTTAAATTAAATATCCTGTTCGGCGACTTTTTATGATGAGAAAAGTTGCCGAACCTTACTTCTGAAATTGCTCTAAACGACTAAAGAAATCAACGACAAACTCATAAAATAGCTTTTCCGTTGGCAGCAGCTCCCGATCATCTGGTATCACAATTCCAACTGTACGAGTGACGGCTGGTTCAATCAGTGGAATGCGCACTGCTCTTCTTGGGATATTTTCCACTAACGTACTTTCTGGGACAAGCGAGATTCCAAGTCCTGCTGAAACCAGTCCTTTGATGGCATCAATGTCATCCCCTTCAAATGCAACATTTGGCGTAAAACCTATTTGTTCGCAAGCATCTACAAGGATTTTCCGTAATAAATATGTCTCCGGAAACATAATAAACAATTCATCCCGTAATTCGGAAAGTCGAAGTGTCCTTTGATTTGCTTTTGGATGATTGCTGGGCAGTAATGCAACTATCTTTTCTGTAGAAAGAATCTTTCCCCTCAACCGCCGATCATCGACTGGTACCGGAGCTAGTAACGCCATATTCGTCCTCCCTTTGATCACGGACTCTTTCAGTTCATAATAGTTCCCCTGCACTAATTTAAATTTTACTCGAGGGTATTCCCTTCTGAACGCGGATATCAATGTTGGCAAGATATATAGAGCCAGCGTACTGACAAAACCGATATGAATCGTCCCTGTCTCGGGATCCGTATATTCTTTAATGACCTGCTCCGCATCCTGAATGACATGCATCGCTTGTTCCATATGCTTCAGAAAAACTTCTCCAATCGGAGTCAGCCGTACATTTCTTCCATCCCGAATAAATAAGTCGACTCCAAGTTCTTCCTCCAACTTGGAGATTTGCCGACTAACTGCGGATTGTGCGACATGTAAATGATTGGCCGCATCTGTAACATGCTCCCTCTTTGCCACTTCAATGAAATATGCAATCTGTCTCAACTCCATTTTATCGCCTCCTCCCCTATTATCTCATATTGGCATTAATTTCATCTATATTTTATATTGTTTAGATAAATAATAAAAGTTAAAATAGGATAAGACTATTTCGACTATAAGGAGGGCAAGCAAGATGACAATCATAAGTGAAAATGTAAAGAAACCAAGTCAATATGTAGCGGACTATCTAGACGAAATCTATCACTCTGTTGTCAAACAAGATCCGAATGAACCAGAGTTTCATCAAGCCGTTGCTGTATTCCTCCAATCGATTTACCCCCTGCTAGAGAAAGAACCTCAATATATCGAAAAAGGGATCCTCAAGCAAATCGTTGAACCAGAACGTGTGATAACTTTTCGTGTAACGTGGGTGGATGACAATGGAAAAACTCAAGTCAACCGTGGTTACCGAGTACAATTCAATAGCGCTATCGGGCCATTTAAAGGTGGTCTTCGTTTTCACCCTAGCGTGAACACAAGTATTGTTAAATTTCTAGGGTTTGAACAAACCTTTAAAAACTCATTGACTGGACAGCCAATCGGCGGTGGTAAAGGTGGTTCGAACTTTGATCCTAAAGGAAAATCCGACAATGAAATTATGCGCTTCTGTCAAAGCTTTATGACGGAACTCGCTAGATATATCGGACCAGACATCGATGTTCCTGCAGGAGACCTCGGAGTCGGCGCAAGAGAAATTGGCTACATGTTTGGCCAATATAAACGTTTGCGTGGTGCTTATGAAGCTGGTGTCATCACTGGAAAAGCGCCAGATTTTGGTGGAAGCCTCGGCAGAACGGAAGCTACAGGATATGGTACGATCTACTTTGTTCAAGAAATGTTGAAAGATAACCGAATGAGATTGGAAGGCAGTACAATTGCCGTCTCCGGTTCCGGAAATGTATCCATCTATGCCATGGAAAAAGCGTCCCAGCTAGGTGCAAGAGTTGTTGCCTGCAGTGATACGACGGGATATATTTACAATGAAAAAGGCATTGACGTAGATACAGTGAAAGAGATTAAGCTAAAGCGCAAAGGTAGAATAAAAGAATACCTTGATTTCCATCCAGATACAACATATTCCGAAGATTGTGCTGGAATCTGGAGTGTACCTTGTGGAATTGCACTGCCATGTGCAACCCAAAATGAATTGGATGAAGAACATGCAATCACGCTCGTTAAAAATGGTGTAAAGGTTGTTGCTGAAGGAGCCAATATGCCTTGTACACCAAAAGCGACTGAAGTCTTCTTAAATAACGGCGTCCTATTCGGACCTGCTAAAGCAGCAAATGCTGGTGGAGTTGCTGTATCCCAGTTAGAAATGGCGCAGAACAGCATGCGGTTGAAATGGACCTTTGAAGAAGTGGACGAACGACTGCAAGATATTATGAAAAGCATTTACAGAAACTGCGTGGATGCTACAAAAGAATTCGATAATGCAACGAATCTGATCCAAGGCGCCAATATCGCCGGCTTTAAGAAAGTTGCCGACGCTATGATTGCCCAAGGTGTCATTTAATCATTCATAACCTGTCACTGAAATTGACAGGTTATTTTTTGTGTTAATTTATCAGAAAATATTTTATAATTTTATGATACAATTTAAATAGAGGTGATGGACATAAACAATGAAAAGAAATCCCCAGAGAACATGCGGGAAGAATTAAGACAAAAGGAAGTGAAGCATCCAGCAAGCAGTATGAAAGGCAATAACCTAGCTGATTTGGTCGGTGGAGCAAACTGGAAAATTAGCGGTATAATTATTCTATTATTAATCGGCATCCTGGGATTAGTTTGGTTATTTACAAAATAAAAAGAAATGCCATCTAAAAGTGATAGCATTTCTTTTTTTAGTCAGATTTAACCTAAAACTACCCGATCATCCTCAAACTGCTCTCCACGTATCCGTTGGAATTCCCGGAGAAGATCCTCTACCCTCAGCCTATCCTTCTCTTTTCCGCTTGCTTCAAAGATGATCTGTCCTTTATCCATCATAATCAACCGGTTTCCGAGGTCAAGGGCCTGCTGCATGTTATGGGTTACCATTAATGTTGTAAGTCCAGATTTCGCCACAACCTCTTTCGTAAGGTGGGTAATCAATTCTGCTCGTGATGGGTCAAGAGCAGCAGTATGTTCATCCAACAGAAGAATATCCGGATCCGTAAAGGTTGTCATAAGCAGAGATAACGCCTGCCTTTCCCCTCCGGATAAGAGCCCTACTTTCGCTGTCAAACGGTCTTCGAGGCCAAGATTCAATGTCTCTAAATACTCTTTAAACATTTGGCGACGACTCTTATTGACTCCAAAACTAAGACGCCGCTTTTTATTTCTTGAATAAGCCATCGCCAAGTTTTCTTCAATCGTCATCGATGGTGCAGTTCCAGCCATTGGATCTTGGAAAACACGTCCTACAAAGCGTGAGCGTTTGTATTCAGGCAAGTGGACAACTTGCTTTTTGTTTATTAATACATCCCCCACATCCGGAAATAAATTACCGGCAATCACGTTCATCAACGTTGATTTACCTGCTCCATTACTACCGATTACAGTTACGAAATCTCCTTTTCTCATACTCAGGTTGATATCGTTCAGAGCTTTCTTCTCGTCAACTGTTCCTTCATTGAACACGATGGATATATTTTTTAAATCAAGCATTGATAGAACCTCCTCCGCTTTTTAATGACCGGCGCTTTTCCAAACGACGCTTTTTCTCACGTTGTGCTTGGAGGATCTTCGGTGATATAAGCGCGATAATAACAATCACAGCTGTAATCAATTTCATATCACCTGTTTCAAGCCAGTCTACACGTAGAGCAAGAGTTACAATCATCCGATAAATGATCGCCCCTAAAATGACAGCTAGTGTGGCCCTGGCGATCGTTCTTGTTCCGAATAATGCCTCACCTATAATAACCGAGGCGAGACCGATAACAATCATTCCGATTCCCATTCCAACATCCGCAAATCCGCCCAGCTGTGCAATCAAACCACCAGATAAAGCGACTAGACCATTCGATAAAGCTACACCTAAAATGGTTAAGTTATCCGTATTGGCAGATAAGCTGCGGATCATCCGTTTATTATCTCCGATTGCTCGAATCGCAAGCCCAATTTCTGTCTTCAGGAAATAGTCGGTTACTAACTTGATGACTAATGTCACGATAAACATGACGATTAAAATTCCCCATGTGCTTGGCAAGCGTTCTAATCCAAAGATACCTAATATACCATTAAAAAAGTCATCAATTGGTCCTGCCCACACATTTCCTAATTGATCGAAGATGGTACTTTCCGTATGAAGTGATAAAGTCGGCTGTCCAAGAATTCTCAGATTAATAGAATATAAGGCTGTCATCATGAGAATACCAGCCAGTAGGGCATTTACTTTTCCTTTCGTATGGATTAAACCAGTCAGTGTTCCTGCGAGGAAGCCTGCAATACCAGCAAGAACCGTGGCTAATATTGGGGGAACTCCATTTATGATGGATAACGCAGCAACAGCAGCACCGGTTACAAAACTTCCGTCGACAGTCAGATCAGGGAAATCCAACACACGGAAAGTTAGGTATACACCTAATGCCATAATGGCATATATGACCCCTGACTCCACTGCACCGAACATTGATATGAACATATTTGTACTCCTCCTGCTGTTTTCAAACTAAATGATGATATGGCAAGTCGCTAATTCTAGCAACTTACCATATATAACAGGCTTTTACCCCACATAAGGAGGCAGCCTTTAAAAATTCTTTTTATTGTTATTCGACAAACTCCGCATCTTCATCCCAGTCGGAATGCCATTCTACATTTTGTTCTTCTGCGGCTGTTTTATTGATATA
Source organism: Oceanobacillus luteolus (assembly GCF_042678205.1). Lineage (NCBI taxonomy): Bacteria > Bacillati > Bacillota > Bacilli > Caryophanales > Bacillaceae > Oceanobacillus > Oceanobacillus luteolus. The sequence goes on along the minus strand of NZ_JBHUDE010000005.1, from coordinate 139,815 downwards.
AAGTTGAAGTTGTGGAGGATATTCCACCGGAATGTCATTCGGTGATGTTCCTTCTGTTAAAATTTCAACAGCCATCTCACCTGTGCGGTATCCAATTGTATGATAATCAATACCAAATGTTGCAAATCCACCTTTTGCCAAGGAATCCGGCTCTCCAACAACTAATGGAATATCATGATCGTTTGCAACACCTACAACACTATCCAGTGCAGATACAACCGTGTTATCCGTAATAATATACAATACATCGACATCTTCAACTAAGGAGACAGTTGCTTGTTGTACTTCTGATGTATTGGCTACTGTACGTTCTTCAATTTCAAGACCTGTAGCTTCCGCTGCCTCTTTTACCGTATTCACTTGTGTTACAGAGTTTTGCTCCCCTGCATTATACACCATACCTACTGATGCATCTGGGAAATAATCCGCGATAAACTGTACCGTTGACTGGATCGCTTCCGGATGCAGGTCAACTACCCCAGTCACGTTTCCACCTGGTTCTTCCAGTGAATCAACCAATTTAGCATCGACAGGATCGGTTACGGATGTGAACACAATTGGGATTTCACTTGTTGCTTGTAAAGCCCCAAGTGCACTCGGTGTGGAGTTGGCAAAAATCAGATCCACTCCATCAGCAACAAAACCATCTGAAATTGGTTTCACGTTATTTTGATCATTTTGCGCACTTTGGAAATCATATTCCACATTTAGACCTGCATCTTCTAAAGCTTGTTTAAACCCTTCATATGCAGCATCTAGTGATGGATGTTCAACGATTTGTGTAGCCCCAATTTTATAAACTTCACCATCTCCACTATCATTATTTCCTGATTCTGTATCACTGGATCCACAAGCTGCAAGGAATACTAGCCCGATCGTCAGTAATGTAACGATTATCTTTCTCATTGCACTTCCCCCTCTATTATTCTTTATCACGTTAAAGCGTTTATGTATTGATGTATATCAGTGATTCTATCACATTTTCTTCATTTAGGATAGTTCTTTTTAAAAATTATTTGAAAATGGGCTATCAAACTGGCAAATTTCCAAAAAAGAAGAGTCAAGCAAGGACTTCCCTGCTTGACTCTTGTACCTTACTCTTCCTCTAGTAATTCAAAGCTTTCCAACATGTGATGGAACCTTGCCCCATGCCCTTCCGCTGCCTCCAGAAAATAAACTTGCTTGATGACATACACTTGTTCATTTTGTGCATCTGTTACATAATACCGGTGAATTGGCGTAGTACTTTCCCAACCAAAACTATCTGGATCACCGGAACCATCCAATCCCATCCCTTGAATCATCTCTGCTTCGATAGGTTCACTGACCCGCTCCTCACTGCGGATACCCATTGTTTCACTAGTCTCTATTCCTTCTTTGATTGCTTGGACAACAGCTTCTGTTGTAGTGTTCTCCACTTTACGGATCTCCATATATACTTCAGGGAAGTCCCCACCAACAGGTTCCTTCATTTCAATTCGGTCGTACGCTTCCCCTTTCACCATTTTATAACGCGATTCATCGATATAAATGCTATAGTTCAACTCCTGATTAGGTTCGTAATGGACATCAATCTCTTCTTCTTGACCTTCAATCTCTATGATTTCTTTTTTATCCTCCACAAAAATTTTCCTTACACTTTGCACCATAGCATTCTCTGGAGAGTTGCTTGCTGAAAAAATAATAAAACCAATGAATAAAACTGCAGCTACAGATAAACCGATGGATATTTTTTTCATAACCCTTCCTCTTTTCTTCCGGGGTAACTGATCGTCGAGTGACTTCCATATGTCATCTTCCATTTTAGCTATGTCACGTTCATTTGGTTGTTTTGATAGAATCTCTTTTATTTTGTTATCCAGCTCTTTATTATTCATTTGCCATCCCTCCCAGATATGCCCTAAGCTCATTTCTCGCTTGATATAGCCTTGATTTCACTGTTGACTTTGGTACATCCAACAGCGTCGCGATTTCTTGTTCCGTATAAGAATTCACATACTTTAACACGAGTAACGTGCGCATTTCTGGTTGTAATCGTTCCATTGCAATTTCTAGATCTTCGTACGTACTGGACGAATGCTGCTGCCCTAAATAATCTAACGTATCCTCCGTTAAACCAGTGACAAGCTTTGCTTCCTTCTTCATATATCGCATACTTTCATTAACTAATATTCGATAAAACCATGGCTTAAATGGTTTACTCACATCAAAACGATCAATATGGCGAAACACTTTAATAAACGTCTCTTGGACAATATCAAAGGTATGGTTGTTATTTCGTGTAATTGCATAGACGGTCCGTATCGCGTCACCCGCATACCTGTCATAAAGTATCCGAAATGCCTGCTGGTTGCCTTTTTTGATTTTCTTAAGCAGTTTTCTTTCCAACTCCATCCCCGACCAGCTCCCCCTTTATTCATCTTTCAATTATAATACCTCGCGATGCGCTCAAAAGTTTGTAGAAATTTATTTTTTTTAATCAATAGTTCTGAAATTTTGTCCTTTCATCTACTGTCCGAATATTGAACTTTATGATATGATGAGGAAGAACTAGGGATTTATCCCCACAGGGGCAGCATATTGATACGGGGAATTGGGGGTCTCTTTCATGAAAAGACGTTTGAACGCTTATATTCTATTTATTTTCTTCATGGCGCTTGGGGTGGCATTGCTCTCCGGCCCAATTGAAATCGATATCACACTCTACGCACAACTGCTTATCATTTACTTGCTATTTACCACGTTATATTCACATTTACAAACCATAGTCAAAACAGGAAGGGTCAATATAGACTACAGTATTTCTTACGGCTTGTCATTCGGCCTTGTTGCTGGTCCTTTCGGGCTCTTTCTCTTTGAATTGATCAACCGTTTTTATGTGTTTCTGTATCGGGAAAAAACAGATACAGCAGATAAAGATGAATTTTTGCATACCTTTTATAACGTGGGGGCACCTACGCTTCTTCATTCACTTGGTTTTTATCTCTACTATTGGTTGCTTCCATATTTCGAAGCTATTCCCTTGTTCGGATTTTGGATTCTGATCATTCTGATTGTATTTCTGATCGATACGCTTTCATCTATACTTCTTCTCGGTGTCTTTCATATCGTCGGCGATATAAAAACGTGGCAGGATCGGATAAATTTCATCCAAGCTAGAAGCAAGTCGGAATCGCTGCAAAAGGCAATTTCAAACGGACTATTATTCATTTTTATTATGGAAGGCCGTTGGGGACTGATGTTTGCACTATTTGTTTTAAATTATATTTTCAGCCGTTCAGCTGTATTAAAATCACAAAGTATTCAACACAAAATTGAACGTGACCGTTTTGAACAAATGGCTTATACCGATTTTCTGACCAAAGTCCATAATCGGACATATATGAACAAGGTAATGAGGGAGCTTAATCAATCCGGTGAGCAACTAGGAATTGTTGTGTGTGATATCGATGATTTTAAAAGGATTAACGATACATATAATCATACCGTGGGAGACCATGTCATCCATCACTTTGCTACACGGTTAAAGAGTTTTTTAAGCAAAGAGGACTATCTGTTTCGAAGTGGTGGAGAAGAATTTACGATAATATTAAGGAAGCGAAACTATAATGCCTGTAAAGCTTTAGTAGATAACATTCAGGAGGAAATCCAAAAACTGAAGGTGAAATCGGAGTACCGTTCCAAGGAAATCTCGGTGAGCTGTACCGCTTCTTTTGGAATGTATTACTTTATTGCAGAGGGAGATACAGATATAAAGCAAGGTTATATCCACGCCGACGACTTGTTGAATAAAGCAAAGTCCTTTGGAAAAAACCAGGTAATTTCAAAAAACGGCATGTTCAACAAACCACTTTCAGTAAAATTTGCGAATAAGGAATCATACAACTAAAAAACAGCTAGTGATCAGCTGTTTTTTAGTTGAGTATGTTTCTTTTCTTCGCTTCGAAGGTCAGTTCTTCACGGAACTTAGGATGTGCAATATTAATTAAAGCTTCTGTTCGTTCCCTCACGGTTTTACCCCTTAAATTTGCGATACCGTACTCGGTGACAATATAATTGACATCATTTTTACTCGTCGTCACAATTGCTCCCGGAGAAAGAATCGATTTGATTCTGCTTACCGTTCCGCCCTTTGCGGTAGACGGGAAGGCAAGAAAACTCTTTCCACCAGGAGAAAGTACGGCCCCCCGCACAAAGTCCACTTGACCTCCTGTTCCGGAGAAGTGCATCGCACCGAGAGATTCCGCGCAAACTTGTCCAAAAAAGTCCACTTCCACAGCAGAGTTGATCGACATGAAATTCGGCAGTTGCCTAATGATGCTTGGATCATTTACCTGATCAATCGGTAACATCTTTACAGATTCATTCTCGTGAATATAGTCATAAACCCGTTTCGACCCAAAAGCAAATGAGGCAACTGTTTTGCCTTGGTGTAAAGGTTTCATTGCATTTGTAACCGCACCGGCTTCAATCAGATCTATCATGCTTTCCGTAAACATTTCTGTATGGATCCCTATGTTCCGCTTTTCCTGCAATGCTGCACCTACTGCATCAGGAATGGCACCGATACCAAATTGAATGGTGGATTCATCCGGTATTTCCTCCGCTATATAGGCTGCGATTTTTTTACTGATATCCTCCAACTCAGGTCGTGGATAGTCAGGTAGTTCCACATGATTTTCACATAATGCATCCACTTGTGAAATATGGACGACAGGTCCAGTTACAGACCGCGGCATATTTTTATTCACTTCCAAATAAATTCGTTTTGCCTTTTTAATGAGTGCCTCACTTAAGGAAGCAGAAACCCCCGTACTGAAATTCCCATTCTCATCCATTGGAGACACGCAAAGGAAGATAGCATCCAACCGGTCATACGATCCAATCAACGATGGCATATCCCTGAAATATGCCGGCATCACCTCGGCAGCTCCTCTATTTACAGCTTCCCGTGCAAATCCACCGGAAAACCAGGAAACACCTGTAATTTCAGGATATTCTTCATTATATGCCCCAATTGGCATCCATTCTAATAATGTATGATATTTAATATCTGTCAGCTTTTTTTCCTTTACATGCTTATCAAATGCAGTGATAATTGCTGGAGGGAGCGAAAGTCCAATATCAGAACCACATATCCAACCTGACTCGACATGTTGTACGATATTCTCAGGTGTAGTTCTTCTGGCTTCATACTGTGTCAGGTATTTACTCATCTGCAAAATCCTTTCTTATAAGGACCTCAAACCGCCCGTGTTCTTTTCTTCTTTGCAATTTGTTTACTTCTTAACTGTCCGCATGCAGCATCGATATCTGCGCCATTTTCCCAACGGACACCACTATTAATTCCGCCCGCCTTTAAAGTTTGATGGAATTCATGAATCGTATCTACTTCACTTCGTTCATACTGAATATGCTCATCCACCTTGTTATAAGGGATTAAATTCACATAAGCCAAATGACGGTGATTATAAAGTAATTTTACAAGTTCTTTCGCTTCCTTCTTATGGTCGTTTACACCTTGCAGCATGATATACTCATAAGTGATGCGACGGTTCGTTTTCTCTAAATAGTAGTCGACAGCCTTCATCAGCTTTTCAATTGGGAACGCTTTATTGATCTTCATAATCTGTGTACGCAGTTCGTTGTTAGGCGCATGCAGGGAAATTGCCAAGTTCACTTGAATCCCAGTATCTGCAAATTCATAAATTTTATGAGCGAGGCCACTCGTTGATACCGTAATATGACGTGCACCAATATTCAAGCCTTTCTCATCATTGACGATATATAAGAAATCCATCAGGTTGTTAAAATTATCAAATGGTTCACCAATACCCATCACGACAATATGACTAACCCGTTCATTTTTCCCTTTACTGTCCAAGTTCTTTTGGACTTGCATAATTTGTTCCACAATTTCTGCGCTTGAAAGATCTCTGTTTTTTGACAGAAGGCCGCTTGCACAGAAAGAACAGCCGATGTTACAGCCGACCTGGGTCGTCACACAGACAGAAAGTCCATAATCAAAACGCATCAATACGGTTTCAATGACGTTTCCATCTGCAAGTTTGAATAAATATTTAACTGTCCCATCCTTCGATTCCTGTTTGATTTCCTCTTCCAGGGTGTGGATGACAAAATTTTCTTCGAGCAATTGAATGGTTGACTGATTAACATTCGACATCTCCGTAAAATGCTGAATCCGCTTTTTATAAACCCAATCCCAAACTTGATTGGCACGAAAGCGTTTTTCACCATTATCTATAAGCCATTCTTCCAATTCTTTAAACGTTAATCCATAAATGGATGTTTTAGACATATTAGTTCCCCATTTCTTATAACTTTCCTTCTTTATCTTACTTGAATCTCTGCTCTGTAGCAAATCGCCTTTGTAAGTTCGAATAGTGGACGAAAATAGAGACAAACCTTTATCCTGTATAGTAAAGAAATAAAGAAGGAGTGAGTTGTTTGCTACATGAACGTGCAAATAATTTTAATGGAATTCCCTTATCCGTATTAGATCTCGCGCCAATCCGGGAAGGTTCCAATGCCGAAGAGGCTTTCAAGGAAAGTGTGTCCCTTGCCCAGCATGTGGAAAAATTGGGCTTTAATCGTTATTGGCTTGCAGAGCATCATAATATGCCAGGTATCGGAAGCTCGGCAACATCGGTACTGATTGCACATATCGCGGGTAACACCAATTATATGCGAGTTGGTTCAGGAGGAATTATGCTGCCTAACCACGCTACGATCGTGATCGCTGAACAATTCGGAACGTTGGAATCACTTTTCCCTGGACGCATCGACCTCGGATTAGGCCGAGCACCTGGGACAGACCAAGCGACAGCCTATGCCCTTAGAAGGACTTTAAATTCCGGACCGGAAGAGTTTCCAATGCAAGTGAATGAATTACAAGATTATTTTTCTGATAAGCCCATTTCCCGAGTCCAGGCTGTGCCAGGCAGAGGGCTTGATATTCCAATCTGGCTGCTTGGGTCCAGTGACTTCAGCGCAAGACTTGCTGCCGAAAAAGGTTTGTATTTCTCCTTTGCAAGTCACTTTGCACCTCGTTATACCGTTCCAGCGTTGAAATTGTATCGAGATAACTTCAAGCCTTCTGATACACTAGCCAAACCGTATGCGATGGTGGGTGTAAATGTGATCGCAGCAGATACTGCGGAAGAAGCAGAACGGCTTGCGAGTTCCCAATATATGCAGTTCCTTGATTTGCGACGTGGTGAAGCAAGGAAGCTCCAAGCACCGATTGATAATATGGAAGAAGTATGGACACCAATGGAAAAAGCGGCAGTACTGCAATCCTTAGATCCACGAACAACCATCGTTGGAGATAAAGATACAGTCAGAAAACGACTCCGCGCCTTCCAAGAAGAAACAAATGCAGATGAAATCATCATCGGCTCACAAATCTATGACCTCAACGACCGCTTACGTTCGTATGAGATTGTAGCAGAGTTGTTTGATTAATAGCTTGAATGAAGGAGAAGGTGGGACATAATAATACTTTTAACGGATAAATCCGAACAGCCACTTTACTAGCTCCGGAAATATACGTAGACTCCTGCGGGATGAAAGGCATCGGTGAGACCCCGCAAGACGCTTGCGTCTGAGGCAGACTAAGTGCGCCACGTCCTGTGGCAACGTCTGCATTAGCACGTCCTATGCGTTGAGGCTCACCAGCCGCCCGCGCGGAATGCGCAGTATATTTCCGGAGCTTGTCAGAGGCACTACCATTAAGCTGTTCGTGTTTTAGCTATAACTAAAAGGTTATGTCCTTTTTCCTTTCCAACTATAAAACCAAAAAAATCAAGCAACCTCACAGCTACTTGATTAATTCGTATTATCCTCTTTCAATTCTTCCTTCTTCCCGTGGATAACATCCTCCAAAGCATCCTCAATCGTAATATCCGCCAACTTCACTTTAGCCCGATAAGCAGCCCTTGTTACCAGATGCCCAGAAACTGGTGCAGTCAAGAAAACAAAGATAATACCCAACACCAGACGGACACTAAAATACCCTTGGCTTACTACGATATAAATCAATGCTCCAGTCAACGTCATAAGCACGCCTAGCGTAGAGCTTTTCGTTGCGGCATGAGAACGGGTGTATACATCTGGGAAACGGATAAGTCCAACGGCGCTAACGAGCGCAAACAACGAACCAATAAAAATCAAAAACACGCCAATGTACTCAATTATCACGCTTACGTTCAATAATAACACCCCTCTCTATATACTTCGTGAAGGAAATGGTGCTAATAAACGCAAGGATTGCCAGCACGAGAATAACCTCAAGAAAAGCTTTGGTCTTAAGTAATATGGATATGATCGCTAATGCCGAAACAATCTGTACCCCTATCATATCCAGGGAGAGGACGCGATCAGGTAGACTTGGCCCGATAATAACTCGTATTAAAGTAATAGCAATAGCTATCCCGAATAAAATCAACGATGTAATGAGCAAAGTTTGGATCATCAGCGCGTCACCTCCATAATAGCTTTTTCAAAAGTGTGCAGAGACTTGATCAGCATTTCTTTTGATTCTTCCAGGTCCATACCGTGGATATATAAATAATCCTCTTCTGGTGTAACTTCCATTACAACAGATCCTGGAGTCAACGTCAGGAGTAAAGATATTGCTGTAATTTCCCATTCTCCACGCATTTGTGTCTCATATTTAAAGATTCCCGGTTTATAGTTTACCTTTGGACTTAAAATATGTTTCAACACCCATATACTGGACGAAAAAGTCTCCCGCAGAAAGATAAGGATTAACTTAAACAGGGCCCAAGGCCGGGCGAGATAGAATTTTTCTCCAAATAAACGGTGCATCAAAAACACAATTCCGATCCCGACAATATAGCCGGCAACGAATGTGGTAAATTGCAGCTCATTTTCATCACTAATCAGCGTCCAGAGTATAGCAATAAATACATTAAGAAAAAATTGTGCTGGCATTGTTGTCAGCTCCTCTTTTAGCTACTAATAGCTCATTCTTCTAATCATTCAGTACAGCATCAATATAAACCTGGGGATTCATTAAGGTATTTGCTGCGTCCGCCACATATGGCGCAAAATATTCCGCCCCAAGCCCAAGAACAAACATCAATATGGTGAGTAGGCCAAATGATACCATCCAACCTTTTCGCAATGGAATTTCATCTTCAAAACTAATGATTGTTTCTCCCCAAAAGCTATTCAAGAAGATACGCAGGAGAGAATATAATACAAAAATACTAGAAATAAAAGCTAGGGCCAATAAAATAAAGGAACCCGCTTCAATTGCTCCTTGACCAACAAGGACTTTTCCAATAAATCCACTAAGCGGCGGAACTCCTGCAAGTGACAGCATAACGATAAAGAACATCCAACCGAACGCAGGGTAATTTCGGATCAGTCCACTCATATTATCGAACCGTTTCTCACCGGTAACAGTTATCATCGTACCCGCCAGTAAAAAGAGCAGTGATTTTGCAATCATATCATGCATGAGATAGTAAATGGAGCCTTCAAAAGCTTCCTGTGTCATGACTGCCAGTCCGACTAGGATAAACCCAACGGCGATAATGACATTGTAAGCGACAATTTGGCGAATATCCTTATAAGCAACCGCACCAATACTCCCTGCAATTAACGTTGCACCTGCGAGAATTCCAATTGCCAAGTGGGTAATCTGAGTTTCATGATAAAAAATCAGAGTGAATACACGAATCATCGAGTAAATACCGACCTTTGTCAACAATCCTCCAAACAATGCCGCAACCGCTGTTGGTGGTGCACTATATGATCCAGGAAGCCAAAAGTATAGAAGCAAACCGGATTTAAGGGCAAATACAACGAGGAATACCAAACTCGTAATCGTAAGTAATGGTGTTTGGCCTGATTCACTAATTAACTGAGAAATATGCGCCATGTTCAACGTTCCGAGCTGGGCATATAAATAGGCGATCCCAACAAGGAAGAACCAAGAGGAAATGATATTGATGACGACATATTTGATCGATTCGCGCAGCTGCATCTTCTTACCGCCAAGGACAATCAATACATAGGATGCAAGCAACATAATTTCAAAATTGACATAAAGGTTAAAAATGTCACCTGTTAAAAAGGAACCGTTAACTCCTGCAAGAAGGAAATTAACAAAGGAGTAGAAATACATATTCTCCATTTCCCTGCCAATAGAGGAAAACGCGTAGATTGTACAAATGAGTGTAACAATAGTAGCAACAAGCACGAGTATCGCAGAAAAGGAATCAGCTACAAACAGAATTCCAAATGGCGGTTGCCAACCACCAAAGTCAAGACGCATGATCCCATCCGTATATACGGATTGCAATATATACCCAGAGATTCCTATTGTCGTCAGTAAACCGATAACCGTGATGGCTCGCTGTGTTTTTATATAGGGTCTTAAGAAAATCAAAATAATACCAATAATAATTGGAAGCGCCATTGGCAGTACAATCAAATTAGTCATATTTACTACCTCGCAATTCTTCCAAGTTATCCGTACCGAGTGTCTGGTATGCACGGTATGAAATCGTGAGTATCACTGCAGTAACCGCGAAGCTGATAACAATCGACGTTAAGATCAAAGCCTGTGGCAGCGGATCTACAAATGCACTGACATCCTCATCCCCCAGTATCGGAACGTTCCCTGTTTTCAACCCACCCATGGTAATGATCAATAAATGTGCCGCATGGGAGAAAATAGCCGTCCCTAAGACTACACGGAGTATACTTTTTGATAATAATAAATATGTTCCAACAGTGACTAATACACCGGATAGGATGGTTATTAACGTTTCCATTGACTTACACATCCTCACTAATACTTAAGATAATCGTAACAACTACACCGACCACCGCGAGCGTGACTCCCGCTTCAAAAATTGTCACAGTCGTCAGTTCAATCTCTCCAAAAAAAGGCACTTGGAAATAATCAAATGCTTGAGTAAGGAAAGGTACATCAAACAAGAACGCACCAAACCCTGTCCCTACAGCTAAAAAGGCACCCAGTGCAGCTATTTTTTTAAAATCAAGTGGTATCGCGTTTTTAATCGTCTCCATATCATACACAATGAACAGAAGTACAAATGCAGATGCGAGGACAAGACCAGCGATAAACCCTCCACCCGGACTGTTGTGTCCAGCAAAGAACAGATATACAGCGAGGGTAAGGATAATAAAAACCACTAATTTTGTAACCGTTCGTAATATAACATTATTGATTTTCAATCTTTTTCCCCCGCTTTCCAGCCTTCAGTTTGATGATGGAATAAACTCCAAGCCCAGCAATCAGCAATACGACAACTTCAAGCATCGTATCAAAACCACGGAAGTCACTTAGGATGGTATTAACGATATTTCTTCCACCCGCTAATTCATAAGAATCTTCGAAGTATGTCGAAATCCGTTCAAACAAACGATTATTTTGAGCAGCCAAAGCCACGACAGTAAAGGTTGCCCCTACAGCTATTGAAACGACGAGTTTCGTCAAATTCGCTTTCCTCGTCCCCTGTTCCTTTTGCCACTCCGGTAAGAAGTAATAAGCGACTAGGAAAAGAACCGTTGTTACCGTCTCAACAACCGTTTGTGTGAGAGCAAGATCAGGCGCGCGGAAAATAACAAATAAAAGCGCAACCCCGTAACCGAGCACACTATTCAACAGGATGGCAGTCAGACGTGATTTTGCGAATAATATCGATATTGCGGCAATCATTAATGACATTACAATGATCCATTCAAAAGTAGAAATCATTGCGTTATCAGAAATCGTAAAGTTATATGAACCTGTCAAAACGAATGCCCCTGCAATCAGAAGAATAAAAAATGAAAAGATATACATCAGATAGTTCCGCAAATCGCCTGTCATATAACTATTCGTGAATCGCCTTGACGACTTTTCACCTTGTTCAATAGCAAAATTATACAAGGAATTGAAGGACCACTCGCCTGGAAATAACACATAAATCCAGCGCCATATTTTGGGGAACTTATAAAGAATAATACCAATCAGAACGACTCCGATTGTCATCCATAATGCTAAACTGTTAAACCCATGCCAGCGTAGAATCTCAACACCTAAATCAACTTGGGTTGCAAGACTTGGAAAGACACTCGCCATTGCCGGACGAATGATGTAGTTACCAAGTACGTTTGGAAAGAAGAAAATAATCAAAACGAGTCCCGCTAAAATCAAGGGTGATATCAGCATACCAATGGGACTTTCATTTGCCGAACGTTCCAATCTTTCTTCTTTATATGGTCCAAGAAAGGTTTGAAATACAATAATCATGCTGTATACGAATGTAAATATACTTGCTATCCATGCAACGATTGGTATCAAGTTACCTAATGTATCCACATGAAAGACGCCAAGCGTTGTAATATCAATAGCAGCTTGGAAAAACATTTCCTTACTTAAAAAACCATTGAATGGCGGTAATCCGGCCATCGAGAAACTCCCAATCAGAGAAATCGTAAATGTGATTGGCATAAACGTCGCCAAACCACCGAGCCTTCTTATATCACGTGTACCGACCTCGTGGTCAACAATACCTACCGCCATGAAAAGTGCACCTTTAAAGGTCGAATGGTTAATGAGATGGAATAAAGCTGCAAACGTTGCTTGCGTGTAAAAGACCGATTCCGTTGAGTATCCGAAATTCAGAGCAACTGAACCCATTCCGAACATACTCATAATCATTCCAAGTTGACTTACAGTCGAGTAAGCAAGCAATGCCTTCAGATCAGTTTGTCGAACCGCTTGGAACGAACCCCAGAATAGTGTAAAAATACCTACCCCCGTAACAATCCAGAACCAAACTCCTTCTCCACCAAATACCGGTGTAAAACGGGCAACCAAATAGATTCCCGCCTTAACCATCGTCGCCGAATGCAAATAAGCACTGACTGGTGTCGGAGCTTCCATTGCATCAGGTAACCAGATATGGAATGGGAATTGAGCTGATTTTGTGAATGCTCCAAATAAAAGAAGCAACATCGCAGGTACAAATAACACATGCCCTGTAAGGTCTGGTATAATTTCAATTATTTCACGGACATTCATCGTTCCGGTGATCGCATACAACATAAGGAACCCAACGAGCATACCAAAGCCGCCGCTCATCGTAATAAGCATGGACTTTTGTGCACCTTCCCTTGAACGTTTCCGCTGATACCAGAAAGCGATCAACAGGAAGGAAGAAATACTAGTCAGTTCCCAAAACACATAAAGAACCATCAGATTGTCAGACAGAACAACCCCTAGCATTGCCCCCATAAACATCATCAAATACGTATAAAAATGACCTAATTGTTCATTTTCAGACAAATAATAAATGGAATAAAGTATGACAAGCGTTCCGATACCTGTAATCAGTAATGCAAATATTAGACTAAGTCCGTCTAAATAGGTGGTAAAATTTATTCCATAGGAAGGGATCCAGGATATGGTATGGAGAAAGGTCTTACCGTTTGCGATATCAGGTATATATGTCAGCAGATAGATAAATAATGATACGGCAACGAGTATTGGCAATAAACCGATATGCAGCCGTGAACCTTTTTTATAAAATAGCGGAATGAGCAATGCGGTTAAAAAAGGTATGAGTACAATAAAATTCAATGTTCCCAAAATCAGACCTCCAATTAAAATCACCTGCAACTAAGCAAACATACAGGCAGAATAAATAGACTTTTCATATAATAAAAGCACTGTTTCATATTTTATTAACATTTCTTGACTTAAGAAGTTGCGCGTATGATAATAAGAGGCAACAAAATATTTCGTATTACGTAGGAATTGTACGGTTTATTATATAAAACGACATATATAATAAAATTTTCATTAAGAGTAGTATGTACAAGTGGGATTGATTTTACATTAATTTAGTATACATTAAAATATTTCGGCATGCATCTAAGAAGCCCCGATGATTTTAAGACCTAATACCAAATTCCCTTTTTCCACATACTTATAACATAAAATATCCGTCAACTTTTCTGTATTCACACAGTCTTCACTAAGATAATACAGTTTTTCCCAATAAGGGCTTCACCTTCTAGTGAATACATGTTAAAATGATACAGTTTCAACATATAGAATATAAAATTGCAGAGTAAACAAGAGGTGAATTTTTCCGCCATGAAAAACGTTAAAGGTCGTATGGATGAAAGAATATTAGTCTGTGTATACTATGGCCCGAATGGTGAGCGTTTAATCAAAAGAGGACATAAGCTATCTCAAATCATGAATTGTCCTCTGTATGTTATGACTGTAGATCCTCTCCCATATGATGACTTCGATGCAGAGAGATCGAATTATGTGGATCGTTGGAGAGAGCTTTGCGATGAATTGAATGTCGATGAATTCATCCTTCGTGATAATGAAAGACGTCCAGTCTCAAAAGCAATCGCAGAGGTTGCCCACACTCGTAACATTACCCAGATTATTATTGGCCAAACACCACAAAGCCGCTGGGAAGAAATTACGAAAGGCTCTTTAGTAAATTCAATACTTAAAGAAATAACCTTTGTCGATATCCACATTGTATCAGTCGACCGCACGTTAAAAAGTGATAGTTTAGATATGGACTTTGAAAAAGGGGTACGTGCATTTTTGAGGAAAGATGAAGATACCTACCGTATCACCTTTACAAGAGCAAGAGATAATCTCTATGAAGGAATCTTCTATAAAGAGATTGGCACAGACTTTAATAACGGCATTTTTAAGTTTGTCAGCAAACATGGAAAAACTCGCCAAGTTCATATCACCGACGATCTTGTGGTTGGAGAGATTAAAGAAGAACCAAACGTTAAACTTGAAAAACATTAAATAAAAAAAGCCTGGTAACATATATATGCTGCCAGGCTTACTTTTTTATCTCATTTTTGTACTGAGTATTTGTGATTTCCATTATTCAGCATGCTAAATCAGCCTAAGAGGTATACTCGCCTCATTCAGCTGTAAGTATTTTTTCAAGTTCAAGCGGCTCAATATACTCGCCTTTTCGATAAGCGCGCATATTTCCACCAGAAATCTCATCGATGAGCAGGATGTCCCCTGCTTTATCCCGACCAAATTCAAGCTTAATATCATAGAGTTCGATGTCTTTCTTTGCAAGCTCTTCTTTGACAACCTCTGAAATATCAATCGTCAGTTTTTTCAACGTCTCATATTCCTCACTTGTGAGAATCCCAAGCATTTCTAAAGCATCCTTGCTGATTGGCGGATCTCCGCGCTCATCATCTTTTAATGTAACTTCCACAAATGAATCGAGAGCTTGTCCTTCTTCGGCGTATTTACCATAACGACGGAGGAAACTACCAACTGCACGGTAGCGACAAATAACCTCAAGCCCTTCCCCAAAAACCGTCGCTGGAACAACGGTCATTGTCGTGTTCTCCAAGTCACTTGCGATATAATGCGTCGGAATATTTCTCTCCTTCAACTTTTCAAAAAATAGCGTCGTCACTTTTAGCCCCGCGCGACCCGCACCTTCGATAGTCAGTCCGACCGTATTCGCGCCAGGATCAAATACACCATCTTCACCGGTCACATCATCTTTAAATTTCAATAAAAAGTTGCCATCTTCCAGTTCATAAACGTCCTTCGTTTTACCTTCATATCGCTTTTTCATAACATCCCTCTATTTCTTGGTTGTTTTTTTAATTTTACCATAATAAAACTAAGCTTGGAAATGAAGCGTGAATCGAAGAAAGGATAAATAATTCAAATCATGTATAATAGTAAGTAGATAGAAAGTTTTGGAGGTGACAGCTTGAACGCATCCAATATCCTTGCAAAATTGGAAAATAGAACCCCCTCGATTATGGGTCAGCTCTCTTATAAACAATCTGCCGTACTTCTTCCACTTATATCCATCCAAGATGAAACTCATATTTTATTTGAAGTGAGATCCATGAGCATGAGGAGTCAACCTGGTGATATCTGCTTCCCAGGAGGAAGAATCGACCCAGAGGATCCTAGCCCAAAACATACAGCAATCCGTGAAACAACCGAAGAGTTGAGAGTAAATGAAAACGCAATTGAAAATATCGTCCCACTAGATTATATTGTGAACGACAATCGCAGAATTATTTATCCCTTTGCTGGAACCTTGCTACACCCCGAAAAAATAGTTCCAAACGAGGCAGAGGTGGCGGAAGTATTCACCGTACCACTTAACTACCTCCTAGAAACCGAGCCAGAGATTTATAAAGTACACTTCCAAGTGCAGCCAGAAGAAGACTTCCCTTTCGACCGGATAGTGGGGGGGAGAAAATTATAAATGGAACGCAGGACATATCGATGAATTGTTCTATCAATACGATGGGAAAGTCATCTGGGGATTAACAGCCAAAATATTGACCCATTTCCTGCAGCTTATTAAACAATGAGGAGCATTTGCTTCCTCTTTTTTTGTGCGCAGGGTTGAGGCGGCTTTAACTGACTGTCTTTTCAAGCCTGAGCGCTTTTTTAACTCTTGAATTGCAAATTTGATTCTCCGTTTGGGCGATTAGAACGGTGAGAACGGGGATGAGCGACCGAGTACAGAAGGCGACTCTGTGCTCGGGCGGTGAGAACGGCGATGAACGACCGAATACAGAAGTAGACTCAGCATTCGGGCGGTGAGAACGGCGATGAGCGACCGAATACAGAAAGCGACTCTGCATTCGGGCAATGAGTACGGCGATGAGCGACCGAATACGGAAGGCGACTCTGCATTCGGGCAATGAGAGCGGCGATGAGCGACCGAATACAGAAAGCGACTCTGCATTCGGGCAATGAGTACGGCGATGAGCGACCGAATACAGAAAGCGACTCTGCATTCGGGCAATGAGTACGGCGATGAGCGACCGAATACAGAAAGCGACTCTGCATTCGGGCAATGAGAGCGGCGATGAGCGACCGAATACGGAAGGCGACTCTGCATTCGGGCAATGAGAGCGGCGATGAGCGACCGAATACGGAAGGCGACTCTACATTCAGGCAATGAAGACAGCGATGAACGACCGAATAAGGAAGGCAGCTCTGCACTCGGAAAAATTAGAGCAGTAATCAACACTGAAAGTCCCAACACAACGAAAAAGACATATACGCTTCCTGCCCGAAGCATATATGTCTTTCTATATATGAACCCCTAGTTTGATTTTAGCTTTCTACCTCTAGCTTCACTTTTTGTTTCATTGTTCCTGTCTTCATGAAGTTATCATGCCAAGAGAAGGCTTTTTCAAGAACATGGGGAGTTTGTCCACCACGCTCTAATGCTTCCTGGTAATAGGCCCAAAGCTGTTCCCGGTAATCCGGGTGAGCACAGTTTTCAATAATGAGTGGTACTCGCTCTCTTGGTGCAAGCCCTCGAAGATCAACGAATCCTTGTTCCGTCACCAAGACATCTACATCATGCTCTGTGTGGTCTACATGAGAGACAAATGGAACAATACTGGAGATGTCTCCGCCTTTCGCAACAGATTTTGTAACGAAAATCGCAAGTCTTGCATTACGCGCAAAGTCCCCCGATCCTCCAATACCATTCATCATCTTCGTTCCAGTAACATGTGTTGAGTTAACGTTTCCATAAATATCCGTCTCTAAAGCGGTGTTAATGGAAAGCGTACCGAGACGGCGGATGAGTTCCGGCTGGTTTGAAATTTCCAGTGGACGAATCACAAGCTTATCATGATACTTCTCAAAGTTACCGAAGACTTCTTTCATCTTTTCTTCAGATAAAGTCATCGAGCAAGCAGATGCAAAGCTAACCTTTCCTGCGTCCATCAGGTCAAACACCGCATCTTGCAATACCTCCGAATAAACAACGAGATCTTCAAATTCGGAGTCAATCATTCCGTGAAGGACAGCGTTAGCTACCGTTCCAATTCCGACTTGAATTGGTCTTAAGCTTTCTGTTAAACGGCCAGCCTGGATCTCTTCACGTAAAAAGTCGAGTAGATGATCGGCGATTTGCTGTGTTTCCTCATCTGGAGATAAAATTGTAGAAGGAGAGTCTAACTGGTTCGTAAACACAATTCCTTTTACTTTATCTAAATCTAGTGGAATACCAATTTCACCAATGCGATCCTCCACACTAGTCAATGGAATTGGCTCCCGTTCCCCTTGTGGTTTTGGACTGTATAAATCATGGATACCTTCCAATTGCTCTGGCTGTGCCATATTAATTTCAATGATTATGTTTTCCGCCGCTTCAACAAATGCCAAGTTATTTCCGATGGAAGTGCTCGGAATCAAAAGTCCTTCTTCTGTAATTTTAACCCCTTCAATGATAGCGTAATCAATTTCTAATACACCTGCACGCAGAAGTTCAGCTGTATGGGAAAGGTGCTGGTCAATAAACAAATGCTCCCCTGTATTAATCGCTTTCCGCATGACCGGGTCTGCCTGGAATGGCAGTCTTTTATCTACAATTCCTGATTCAGCAAGGATTTTATCAATGTCAGCACCAAGGGAAGCACCTGTATATACATTCACTTTAAATTCTTCACCATTTTTCGCCCTATTCACTAAAGCTGTTGGTACTGCTTTCGCATCGCCTGCCCGCGTAAAACCACTTAAGCCTAGTGACATTCCATCTTCAATCCATGATGCCGCTTCTTCCGCCGATGTTACACGATCATGGAGTTCCGATAAATGTATGCGCTTTAATTTTTCCGTCATGAAAAATTCTCCCTTCTCAAGCGTTCTTTATAATAATTTTACCGTGTATTAAGGGAGAATTTAGATTTTTACGATAGATTCAAGTTTTATTTGCTCGAAACAAGCTGATTTGTGAACAAAACATGAATTTTTTTACATTAAAACCCTAACAACTTTCTAAAATAACTTGAATAGGATTGACTTACAGGAATTTTATCTCCACCTGTCATAGACAATAATAAAGTAGAATGTGTATCAGGGAAGATTTCTTCTATATGGTGCACATTTACAATATAAGATCGGTGGCACCGCACAAACGTATCCCTTGGAAGAAGGTACTCAAATTCTTGAAGGGTATTTTTATGTGTACCGTTTTGCTTGTCTGAGATTACGTGGGTTTTCCTATCTTTCGCTTCCAAATACTTCACGTCATCAAAAGGAATCGGCCTCCAGCCATCTTCCGTCTTCACTGTAACAACCGATTTTCCTTCCGTAAATGCAGGATGAATCGCCATCACACATCCGGCGACTTCTTCATCTTCATAATAAGGGACAGCCATTCCGTGATAAGGTACACCAAATATCGTCCGGTCAATAAATTCAGAGGTTTTTTGTTGTGTGTTGATTGCTTTATATGCAATTGTTCCTTCTTTAATTGGATCTCCTGGATTGATTTTCAAATCAATTCGTTTACTTTTTCGATAATAGATATATTCCGTTTTATCTGTGACAGCGATGGAGATTTCGTCGGAAAATAGTTCACCCATCACGTCTAGTAAAGATTTCAGTGTTAACATATCAATGCATCACCTCGTGTTTGATCAACAATAAGTTTACTTTTCGCACAGGAATGGAATCTATTCATTCCTCACCTTTGCATCTATACCATGATTAGCCAAAGACGCTCGGTTTCCTAGCCTATAAGGGAGATTCCACTTTTTATACTTGAAAAGTCTTTGGCATGACGACTGCAACTACTTCACCTTTTACAACACAGTCTTCGCCAGCATATACTTCCGTGTGAACCTTAAACTTTTTCGGATGGATCTCCTCGACAGTACCAATTGCCTTCAATGGTACATCCTGTGGAGTAGGCTTCATAAAATCAACATGTAAGGATGCCGTTACAAATCGTGGCGGCTCCACTCCTTCGCCGGGTTCATGCCCATTTTTCCGATGCAGGGCCAATGATGCAGATCCTGTCCCGTGGCAATCAACTAGTGACGCCATTAAACCCCCATAAACAAAACCAGGAATTGCTTTATGTTCACTTTTTGGTGTATATTCCGTAACCGTTTTTTCCCCATCCCATTTTGTACGAAAGTGGTGGCCAGAATCATTCAATCTGCCACAACCATAGCACCAAGCAAATTCATCTGCATATTCATCCTGAATTGCTACTGGTTCTTTCTCCATTAAATCGCCCCTTTGTTCCAATATTTTCATATAGGAAATTTATCTTCAGTATAGCACACATGCTGCTTCATTACCTTTATGACAAGTTAGGTTCATGTACGAACTTTCTTTATTTTGAACACGATGTCTAACTTTGAACATGTTAGGTAAAAACAGCTTTTTGCTTGTCAGAAATTGCATTAAAGTATAATCTCACTCCCTTGTTATAGATGCAAAATTATGGATTTTCTTATTCTATGACATTTGATGACAGTTCAATCTAACTTTGGTAATCTATACTATGGGTGTAAAAAGTGATGCGATCATACTACTAGGGGGTTATTGCATGAAAAGGCTAGTGATTTTAGGTGGGGGCTATGGTGGCATAAAAGTGCTCTCCGGATTGCTAGAAAATCATCTTCCAGATGATCTAGAAATTACAGTGATTGACAGAAATCCATTTCGTTCGTTGAAAACGGAATTTTATACTATTGCAGCTGGTACAGTTGCCGATTCTGAGGTTCGGGTGGATTTTCCTGAAGATAATAGAGTGAAGTATGTTTTTAGAGAAGTAACGAAAATTGATACAGAAAATAACCAAATCGTATTTGAAGAGCCGGAAGACACCATTTCCTTTGATTATTTAGTCATCGGACTTGGTTGTGAAGATAATTTTCATGGAGTTAAAGGCGCTGAGGAATTCACGGAAAGTGTACAAACCTTTGCAAAGGCAAGACATACTGGAGTTGCAGTCGGCAACTTGAATGCCTATGGCAGAGTAACTGTTGTAGGCGCAGGTCTGAGCGGAATTGAAGTCGCATCTGAAATCCGTGAAAGCCGTCCAGATCTGAATATCCGTTTACTTGACCGTGGTCCAACTGTTTTAAAAGCATTTGATGAAAAGATCCAAAACCATGTCGAGCAGTGGTTTATTGCTAACGATGTGGATGTGATCCATCACTCCAATGTGGAATACGTCGAAAAGGATGGCGTTTGTAATAATGGAGTTTGCTATTTAAATGATGTAACGATTTGGACAGCTGGTGTACGTCCGGTCTATTTAGTCCGAGAATTGCCTTTCAAAAAGGACCAGCATGAAAAAGTAATAGTAAATGAATTTTTCCAAGTACCCGAAAAGCAAAACATATATGTTCTTGGTGATTGCGCATCTTCTGAGCATTCCCCAAGTGCACAATTGGCGGGAATGCAAGGTGAGCAAATCGCTGAAATATTACTTGCCATCTTCCGCGGCAAAGAACCAAGAAAGCCACGTCCAATAAAACTACGTGGAACCCTTGGATCCTTAGGAAAATCCGATGGATTCGGCAACATGATGACCATGCCTTTCACCGGCCTACTCCCCCGTTTAGCAAAATCAGGAGTACTTTGGTTGAATAAGAGGCATTAATTCAACTAAGGCTGAAGCGGCCGTTTAGGGACGGCCGAACTGCGCCCCACAGGACGTGGGGTGGTTCGATGTTGCCCCAGGATGGGGCGTTCTTAGTCGAACTTCCCCTATTTCAGGAAGATAAAGGAAACACAGCGACGCAAGGAGCCGATGATGACTTATCGACCGGAAGTACATGAAGTTCGGGCAGTCCCTGGCCGCAGAAGCTAGCCGTAACAAAAGCAAAAACACCAAAAATCCCACATGATACCGGTATCAGCCGATAATCATGCGGGATTTTTTATGTACGTGTAAACTTTACATAAACCTTATACTACATTCACCCTCCATTAACACTCCCCTTCTATAATGAAAGTAAGAGAATGTAGTGGAGGTGGAGACATGCGTTTTACCTTTAAACTTACTGTTAGTTTGATTGCTGCATTTCTTTGGTTTTTCTAATTTTTTCCTATTAATATACTTTCTATTAATGCTGCCACGCCGTCTTCTATGTTTGATTTCGTGACTCCATCGGCTAATTGTTTGATTTCATCGGAAGCATTTCCCATTGCGATTCCTTTACCAGCCGCCTGAAGCATACTGACATCATTCCAGTTATCCCCTACAGCTACAATATCTTCCATGGGAATGTTTAAACGATCAGCCAAGTTTTTTAGCGCTACTCCTTTTTGTGCTTGAGGGTGGTTGAACTCCAGGTTAATGTCTCCTGAGGATGTAATGACAAGCTCCTTCTCTTTACCAAGCGAAGCACGTACCCCTGCAAGTTTCTCAGGCTTTAAACTGAAACCTAGTATTTTATAGATAACCACATCATCCATTTCAAAAATCAAATCATAATCATCAATGAATTCAACCGGTTCATTCTGAAAACGGAGGTGTGCATTGGCACGAATTTCTTCTTCGGTAAGATTCGGATTTGCCGACTTCATAATATCAACCAATACTTCAACAAAATATTCCCTGCTCGCGGAGTAAATTCCTTTATTCGTGAAGAACTCAAGATACATCTCCGCTTCCCTGCATACGGATAAAACTTCTTTAGCGACATCACGATTCATCTTTACTTCATGCAATAATTCTCCGTCTTCATCATAGATCGTCGCACCATTCAAGCTAATAACCGGAGAAGTGATCCCTGCCGCCTGCAATGGTTTGGAAGCAGAGTCCCATGACCTGCCAGTCGCTACTACAAAACGGATTCCTTGATCCACTGCTTTTTTTATCGCTGCAGCATTATTTTCGCTTACTTGACCTATTTCATTTAATAATGTTCCATCTAAATCAGAAGCAATTAGTTTCATATTATTCTCCTCAATGATTCATATTAATTTTAATTATACACGTACTATATCATTATTTACAGAATCCTTTACGTTAAGAATATGTAAATACTGCTCCTGTATCAATTGCTTGAATTCTTCCATCCAATTTGAAACAATGATAGAAAATGATTGGGAAGGGAGATTAATTCATGAAGGTATTACTAATAGGTGCGAATGGCCAAATCGGACAGCATATTATTCGATTGGCAAAAGAAGATGAGGAATTTTCCCTAACAGCAATGGTACGTAAACAAGAACAATTGGAAGAATATAAAGCACAAGGAACAAATGCAGTGCTTGCTGACCTAGAAGGTTCAGTGGAAAACTTGCGCAACGTGATGGAAGGGATGGGTGCAGTCGTCTTTACTGCTGGTTCAGGTGGACATACCGGCGCAGATAAAACGATTCTCGTTGACCTGGACGGTGCTGTTAAAGCGATCGAAGCGGCTGAAGCAGCAAACGTGGACCGCTTCATCATGATTAGTGCATTCCAAGCTAACAATCGTGAAGTCTGGGCTGATAGTAAAATCAAGCATTACATGGCAGCAAAGCATTATGCCGATCGTTTTCTTTTAGATAGTAAATTAAACTATACGATTCTGCGCCCAGGTGGTTTACTGAACGAGTCTGGCACAGGAAAAGTCTTGGCTGGAGAGTTGAAAGAGTATGGTTCCATCCCTAGAGAAGATGTAGCAAGAACCGTAATTGCCAGCCTTAAAAATGAAAATACTCACCGTCGATCCTTCGATTTATTAACTGGAGATCAGTCGATCGAAGAGGCACTCAACAGCCTGTAAAAGATATAAACTCGAATGAGCTTAAATGCTTATTCGAGTTTTTTGTTGGAGAGAGTTCCTCTATTGTAAGGTACTGCTTTAATGCAGAGAATAAACTTACATGAGAACAATTCTCTTGTCAGATTCGCCTTCAATGCAGAGAACAAACTTACATGAGAGCCCTTCTCTTGTCAGATTATCCTTCAATCCAGAGAGTAAACTGACATGAGAGCCCTCCTCTTGTCACATTATCCTTCAATACAGAGAGTAAACTGACATGAGAGCCCTCCTCTTGTCACATTATCCTTCAATACAGAGAGTAAACTGACATGAGAGCCCTCCTCTTGTCACATTATCCTTCAATACAGAGAGTAAACTTACATGAGAGCTCTCCTCTTGTCACATTATCCTTCAATACAGAGAGTAAACTGACATGAGAGCCCTCCACTTGTCACATTATCCTTCAATACAGAGAGTAAACTGACATGAAAACGCTATTCTCATCAAATACAATAAAAACCCCCACTCTCATAAAGAGTGCGGGGATGAAAAACTAATTAATTATATTCTTTTTCAAAATTCACCGTACTTCTTACCGTATCAATCGGGCGGACCAGTTTTTCAATTTGTTCACGTTTTGGTTCTAGGAACGGTGGGAGGGATAGTTTTTCTCCAAGTGTTTCATAAGGTTCATCTCCCATAAATCCAGGTCCATCTGTCGCAAATTCGAATAAAATTTGCGGAGCTACACGTGCATATAAAGAACCGAAGAAGAAGCGGTCAACAAATCCTGATGTTTGGAAGCCGAAGCTGTGCATGCGATTCGTCCACTCATCAAGTACAGAACGGTCTTCCACACGAAACGCTGCATGGTGTACTGTACCAAATCCTTGTCTATGCGGTGGCAATACTACGTTTTTCTCAACAATAACTTGAGCGCCATTTCCACCTTCGCCGACTTCAAATAAATGAGCTCCATTTTCTGTAGCTATTTCTTTAAACTGAAGAACTTTTTCCATCATCTCTTTAAAATAATCGAATTCTGCAATCCGAATAAAAATCGGTCCTAGGCCAGTAATCGCATACTCTAATGGAATCGGACCATTTTTCCAAGGAACCCCTGAAGCAATACCTTTGTTATTCTCATCAGAAATAAGCTGATAATTTTGATCATCGAAGTCAACGAAAGAAAGAGTTTTCTTACCGAATTGCTCTTTAATCCCAGTGTGTTTCACTTCGAGACGGTCAAAACGTTTTTCCCAGTATTCGATGGCCTCGTCACTCGGTACACGGAAAGAAGTCTTGTAAATTTCATTCGTACCATGTACACCTTTAGGAATGCCCGGGAAGTCAAAGAACGTCATGTCTGTTCCGGCGTTCCCTTCATCATCTGCGAAAAATAAATGATAGGTTTGGATATCGTCTTGGTTTACCGTTTTCTTCACGAGACGCATTCCTAATACGTAAGTAAAAAATTTATAGTTTTCCTCTGCACTGCTAGTAATTGCAGTAACGTGGTGGATTCCTTTTAAATGATTCATGTCTCACCCTCCATTAATTCATATATCATTAATTAATATATCTTTAATTCAGTATATGTATATCGTAACATGAACAAATGCATTAGTCAACGAAGAAAAATAAATGCCCCAACCTGATAAAAGGAAGGGGCATTATCTTATGGATTTTGATCTCGATTATTATCCTGTTTGTCACGGTCCAAACGATATTCTGGATCAAAGTCATCAGCAAACTCCGTTCCAAAGGACGTTTGGTTTGTGGCACGCACCCTATCAGAGCTTGTTGCGACATCGGGTTCAAAGAAAAAGCTAAGACAAATTAAACCTGAAAGGCCGACGAGCCCGTAAATGAGTCTGGATAATGCGGCATCCTGTCCACCAAAAATACTTGCGACAAGGTCAAATTGGAATAAAGCAATAAGACCCCAGTTAATAGCACCGATAATAACTAATGTAAGTGCAATTCTTCGTAATGTCTCCATAAAGACACCTCCTAAGGTATTTACAACCTTAGCTTTTCTATTTTTGGCTAGTTTATACATAATAAAAGAATCGATATAAATAAAAAAATTACTAATACCGCTTATCCAAATAACAACATTTAAAGCATGATTATAACGAGTATAGGAGCAATCACAGAAACGATAACAGCACTGATTACCATCGCAATCGTGCTGATGGAACCTTCAAGTTCACTTCTACCCATACTATTAGCCGTCCCCATTGCGTGGGAAGCACTACCTAAGCCAATTCCCCGGCCGATGGGAGACGACAACTTAAACAACTTAAATATCAAAGGACTCATGAGAACACCACTTACACCAGCAATAACAACAAAAACTGCTGCGAGTGACATCGATCCTTCCAGTGATTCAGCAATAGAGACTGCTACAGGTGTTGTCACTGATTTCGGTACAATCGAAAGAATCAGTTCCCGTTCAAATCCAAATAGTTTTGTAAACAGGAGGCCTGTTGATACTCCGATAAAAGAGCCGGCAGTAACACCCGAAAGAATGGGTACAGCAAGTTTTTTCAGACGTTCAAAGTGATTGTACAGCGGGAGTGCCAGTGCCACAACAGCTGGTCCCATAAGGAAATCAATCCACGCTCCGCCAAGTTGATACGTTTCATAAGGTATATTGAAAACGAGCAGTAAAATAATGATGATTACTGAAACAGCAATAATCGGCTGAGTAAATGGAGTATTTATTTTTTTATGAATCGGAACCATTGCAGCATATACCCCGACGGTGATGATAATAGCGATTATGCCAAAAATAATCTCAGTCATGCTGCACTTCCTTCCTCCGTGCTAAATATTCACTAACAGCACCGCTGCCCCCCATTACAAGTGCTGTACTGATAATTGTTATGGATAGCAATAAAACACCTCTGACACTAAATACAGCATCAAAATATTCTATAAATCCGACGGTTACGGGAATGAAAAATAAAGTGAGATGTTTTAATAATAATGAGGTGCCCTCTTCAATCCACCGAAGCTTTACAATTCCAAGCTTCAATAAAGCAAATAAAAGGAGCATACCGATTACACTCCCTGGTATAAAAAGCTGAAAAGCCTCCTGCAGAAAATTCCCGACAAGAAGCAATACATATAAAAAGAAAATATGTGTGATGATCCTAAATAGTCTTACCAAATAAAAGCCACCTTCTTTTCCACAGTAAAAAAAACAACATTACCAGTATAGCGCTACAAGCAAAATAAGACTAGCCCACCGGCTAGTCTTATTTATAATTATAAACACTCTTAGCCGAATCGACCAGAGATGTAATCTTCTGTACGGCTATCACTAGGATTGGTGAAAAGCTTGTCCGTTTCCTCAAACTCAACAACTTCCCCATTTAAGAAGAAGGCAGTTTTATTGGAGATTCGGGCAGCTTGTTGCATATTATGCGTTACCATGATGATGGAATAATCCTTCTGTAATTCTTGGACCAGTTCCTCAATTCTTAATGTAGACTTCGGATCGAGTGCGGAAGTTGGTTCATCCATCAAAATAACATCCGGCTCAATGGCAAGACAGCGGGCAATACAAAGACGCTGCTGCTGACCTCCAGATAAACCAAAAGCGTTATCTTTTAGACGATCTTTCACTTCATCCCACAAGGATGCTCCTTGAAGACTTTTTTCCACAATTTCATCCAAAACCTTTTTGTTACGAATTCCATGGATTCTTGGTCCATAAGCAACATTATCATAAATTGATTTAGGGAATGGATTTGCCTTCTGGAACACCATACCGACCTGTGTTCGAAGAGCTTCAACTTGAAAGTCTTTATCAAGGATATTTTTCCCCTTAAATTTAATCTCACCGGTTGTCCGCACACCTGGAACGAGTTCCACCATTCTATTTAAGGTTTTAATGTATGTTGATTTTCCACATCCAGAAGGGCCGATAATAGCTGTTACTTCATTCTCATTAAAAGACAAATCAATACCTTTTAATGCGTGTGTGTCGCTATACCAAAGGTTAAGGTCGTTCGTTTCGAATACAGAACGTTTTCCATTATCCTTTTGTGAGACCGAGTTTCCATTTATCTTCACATTGATTGATTGTTTATCTGATTGCGGACTCATTCTATTCTCTCTCCTTACTACTGAATTTCTCCAGCTTTGATTAAAGGTTATGCTGGAAGTTGTTGCGAGCAAAGATCGTATCAGACGAAGGATGCTAAAGAAATCTTAATGTAGCAATCTTCCAGTTTGTCATGTCAAATGCCGAAAAACACCTGATAGGGTCTCGGCATTTGAATACATCTATTCACAAGTAACTTTTGCCTGTGAGTATTAACCAAACTTCCCAGAGATATAATCTTCTGTTTCTTTTTGTTTCGGATTCGTAAATATATTATTCGTTTCATCTGCTTCAATAACGACACCATCTAAGAAGAAGGCTGTTTTGTCCGATACACGTGCTGCTTGCTCCATGTTATGCGTGACAATTACTACCGTATAATTTTTCTTCAACTCGGTAATTAACTCTTCCACTTTAAATGTTGCCACCGGATCCAATGCAGATGTCGGCTCGTCCATTAAAATAATCTCAGGCTTTACTGCCATTACGCGCGCAATACAAAGTCGTTGCTGCTGTCCACCAGATAGACCTAATGCACTTTCGTTCAGTCTATCCTTTACTTCGTCCCATAGAGCTGCTTGTCGTAGACTATCTTCAACAATTTCCATTAATTGTTGTTTGTTTTTTAGTCCATTCGCTTTAGGACCATAAGCTACATTATCAAAAATACTTATTGGAAATGGATTTGGTTTTTGGAAAACCGTACCCACTGCTTTTCGTAATTGAACGACATCAACGTTAGGGTCATATATATCTTGACCGTCGATGCGTACGCTCCCTTTCACACTTGTATAGGGAATTAAATCATTCATTCTATTTAAAACACGTAAAAATGTAGTTTTTCCACAACCAGACGGGCCGATGAATGCAAAAACCTCATTTTCTCTTATGTCCATTGTAATATTATGCAAAGCCTGTTTTTGACCATAGAAAAAGTCCAAGCCTTCCACCGCAATTTTTACATCTTGTTCTTTTGGAGCAATCATCCGTTTCTCCCTCCTATGCAAAACCATTAAGCAGAAAATCGTTTTACTAATAATTTAAATAACGCTGCAGCAGCAAAGTTGATAATTAAGATAAGTACAATTAAAACTGCTCCCGTACCAAATGCCATTTGTACGTTTCCTGTTTCCATTGCTACCAAGTATAAATGTAATGCAAGTGTTCTAGCACCATCAAATACAGATGCAGCCATCAGCAAGCTTCCTCCGATTGTTAAAAGGAAAGCTGCCGTTTCTCCGATAACACGTCCGATTGCTAAGATGACACTCGTTGTAATACCTGGCAATGCTAGTGGTAACACTACTTTCTTAATCGTGTACCATCTCGTTGTACCAAGTGCCAAACTTCCTTCTTTTAAGTTGCTTGGCACACTTCGCAACGCTTCTTCCGAGGCACGAATGATAATAGGTAATATCATGACAACCCCTGTTAGAGCACCTGATAAAATGGACCAGCCTCCAGTATAATCTCCAAGGGCAATAACAAAGAATAAGAATCCGAACATCCCGTGGATAATCGATGGGATAGCTGCTAATAATTCCGTCGCAAATCGAAGTACGCTTTTAAAACGGCCATCAGGCATATATTCATTTAAATAAATAGAAGTTCCAACTCCAATGGGAGCTGCAATAAGGATAATGAGTCCAACTAAATATACTGTTCCTACTATAGCTGGAAAAATACCACCTTCTGTCCCCATTTTACGGGGCTCTTCCAGCAGGAATTCCATACTGATCACTGATAGTCCTTGAGCCATAACATAAAAGACAATAGCTAAGAGAATGAGGACTGTTAATGCGGCAGCTAGACTCAACATCGTAAAGGCAAACATTTGCTCACGCTTCACTCTAACTAAATGATTTGGTTTAAATTCAACCATGGTTTAAGTCCCCCTTCTCCGTAGTAGTAAAGTTATAGAATTGATGATGATGATAAATAGAAACAGAATAATACCTGTCGCAAATAAAGCTTGACGATGTTCAGGACCTGCATACCCCATCTCTAGAGCAATATTTCCGGTCAATGTCCGTACAGGTGCAAAAACGGCTTCCCAACCTGGAATCGGAAGTTGTACACTGTTTCCAATTACCATGATAATAGCCATCGTTTCACCGATAGCTCGTCCGACACCAAGAATCACTGCAGCGAGGATACCTGATTTAGCTGCAGGCACAACCACCTTAAAGAGGGTCTGCCATTTCGTAGATCCCATCGCTAGTGAAGCTTCTTTATATTCCTTTGGTACTGCTCGAATGGAATCTGCTGATATGGAAATGATTGTAGGTAAAATCATAATTGCCAAAATAAGTACACCAGCCAAAATGGAATATCCAGTTTGATATCCTGCTGGTAAATAATCAGCTAAAGGTCCACGCGCTAATCGACGTATAACATCAATAATTACAACCATACCAAAAAGTCCAATAACAACAGATGGAATTCCTTCTAATAATAGAATTGCCGGCTTAACTATTTTAGTAACTCGAGGGGGAGCTATTTCCACCAAATAAACGGCAACAGCTATCCCAATTGGCGCTCCAACCAGAATAGCAAAGATAGTAACTATTACTGATCCAACAATCATAGGAAAGATTCCATATACTTGTTC
The DNA here is from genome assembly GCF_042678205.1 of Oceanobacillus luteolus. NCBI lineage: Bacteria > Bacillati > Bacillota > Bacilli > Caryophanales > Bacillaceae > Oceanobacillus > Oceanobacillus luteolus. The sequence continues at coordinate 109,510 of NZ_JBHUDE010000005.1, read as the reverse complement.
AGTCGGGTTCCATGTTGTCCCAAAAATGAAATCAGTTATCCCGTAACCGATCATAAAAGGAAGTCCTTCATTAAAAACAAAGAACGTAATGAGACCCAAAGATATAATAGAAGATAATGCCATGATAAATAATATTACTTTAACTATAGCTTCCTCTATATTGTTTTTGTTATTTCTCTCCTTTTGAAACTTCAATTTATATCACTCCATGACAGATCGTAAATTTATATCGCATTGATAACACGTACCAATACATTTTTAAGGGGATGTATCAATTGAACATTAATCATAATGTTATCCACAGTGTTGACAATTCTTATAATTTAAAGCTTTTCTCCAAGTCTCGCTAGCATATATATTGGCTACTTTTTATTATATGCACTTGATTTATCAACTTATGTGGAAACAGGTAAAGAACAGGGCAGTTTATCTACCCTGTTCTATATGAAGCATTAATTCACAAATTAGTTAACAGAAATAAATCCGTTATCCTCCACAACTGACTGTCCTTCTTCGCTAAGTACAAAGTCAAGGAAAGCTTGTGCTAATTCGCTTAATTCTTCATCTTCATTCGTTACATAGTTGAATGGTCTTGACACTTTATAGTCACCAGACTTGATGTTCTCATCAGTTGGCTCAACTCCGTCAACCGCAAGTCCTTTAACAGAATCTGACATAGAACCAGTTGAAGCATATCCAATTGCATTTGGATCACTTGCTACAGCTTCTAGTACACCACCAGTAGAGTTGTGGATAAGAGCAGATTCTACTAGAGTATCCTCACCATCTAATACGATATCAGTGAATGCACCTCTTGTACCTGAACCTTCTTCACGGCTGACTACAACGATGTCTTGGTCATCTCCACCAACTTCAGACCAGTTAGTGACTTCACCAGAGAAGATTTTAGAAACATCTTCTAATGCAATATCTGCTACTGGATTGTCTGGGTGAGCAATAATTGCAATACCATCAATTGCAATTACTACAGCTTCAATTCCAGTTTCTTCTTCTTTAATTTCACGAGATACAGCTCCAAAGTCTGCTGCATTTGATTGAGCAGCCGTAACACCAGCACCTGAACCTCCACCAGAAACTTCTAAACGAGTATCAGGATGGATATCCATGAAAGCAGCTGCCAACTCTTCAGAAAGTGGTTGAACAGAAGTAGAACCAGCCATTGTAATTGTACCTTCTAAGCTAGTACCTTCGCCTTCAGCTGAATCGCCACTGCTTGAATCTGTATTTTCAGTTTCTGCGTTATCAGTTCCCTCGTCTTCTGCGTCACTACCACCACAAGCTGCGAGTAGAACCATGAATAACGCTGCCATCAACAACAATAAGTATTTTTTGTTCATTTGTACTGCTCCCCTCAATGATTATGCTTATTTTTTTCCTTACAAGAATTACTATACAGGATAAAAATAAATTTGTTGTTAAGCCAATGTAAATTTTTGTCGAATTCATGTAATGAAATCTTTACAATTGGCTTCTTAATTTTAAATTCTCCTGAACCTGGAATAATATACTACCTTTATTTAACGGATTGTCAGAAAATGAGATATCCTCATCGTGATTTAATTCTGCATAGCCATGGCTTGAGTACATGAAAAAAATAAGAGGCAATTAACAATGGTGTTCCCCACCGTTAATTGCCTCTTGATTGGAATTTTATTAAATATATAACGTGCGTTCACTCCTAAAAAAAAGAGCTTTTTCTGGATAGTCTGTGATAATGGCATTTACTTGTAGATCCAACAATTGTTTAATCTCATCGGTACTATTCGCTGTCCAGACACGGAGACGTTTTAATGTTTCTTTATATTGATATGGAGATGCCAAGATAATGTCCTTTGCAACATGCAATGCTTCCAGACCGAATATTTCCACGTATTCATTTGGATGTGGTATCGGCTGATGGATAAGCCAAGCTATTTCCACAAATGGATCAAGCACTTTAAGTTTTAAAATGCTAGGCAGATGAAAAGAGGAATATATAATATTTCTGCCTTCTCCATATAGGTTAACGAGCTCAAGCACTTTTTCTTCGATTCCTTCATAACGAAAATGGTTTGTTTTCATTTCAATATTCAATTCAATATGTGGATGATCTTGCAAAAGCTCTAATACTTCTTGGAGTGTCGGTACCGCTTCGATTTCCCACTCTGGTTTGTACTTCGGAAATTTAGTGAAGTTAGCACCAGCACTGTATTGTTTAATTTCTCCTAAGGTCCAATCCTTAATAAATCCCGTTCCATTAGTTGTCCGGTCTAACATCTCATCATGAATGACAACAACTTCCCCATCCTTAGTCAATTGAACATCCAGCTCCAACCCGTCAACCCCCTGAAGAATTGCTTGTTCAAAAGACAGTAATGTATTTTCCGGATACTCCCCCATTGCTCCTCGGTGACCATAAACTTTTGTTGGATGCATATCAGTCGCTCCTTTATTTTGTATTATGGAATAAAGATAAAAGAGAGAACAAAAACCTTAGATTTTTATTCTCTCTCTGTTATTAGAGTTCGGCCGCGGTCGTTTTCGCTTTTGATTCGGCTAGCTTCTGAGGGCAGGGACTGCTCAAACTTCGTCCGCTTCCAGTCGATAAGTCAACATCAGCTCCCGTTGGTCGCTGTGTTTCCTTTATCTCCTTGCACCGTACTCCAGTTTGAACGTCCCTAAACGCCCTCTTCAGCTTTTGTTATTCCCCTCTTGCTGCGTTGGCTTGTTCGATGGCTGCGTTTAGTTGTTCTACCATGGCATTGTATGTTTCGTCTAGGTCGCCGCCATTGTAGATTGTTTCAAGTGCAGTTTCTACGATTCTTCTTTCTTCTGGAATCATGTCCATTACCGCACCTTGTGTTGCGTAGGACGAGTTCGTTTCTTGCAATTGTTGAACCGTCACTTGTAATTGAGGCATTTCTTCATAAGCTTCTTGAACAACTTGCTCATCATAAGCTGCTGGATTAATGGCAAAGTATCCTGTGTTTACATGCCATTCTGCTTGGATCTCAGGTTGTTGTACGAATTTCATGAAGTCCCAAGCTGCATCTTTTTCTGCCTGCTCTTTTCCATCTACCATCCATAGACTAGCTCCACCAATAACTACTCCTTCTCTATCCACGTTCTCTGGGTGTGGAAGGAATGCTACGCCTACTTCGAATGGTGCGTTATCAATCACATCACGGGAGCTTGCTGAAGACTGAAGGAACATCGCCACATCACCAGCTAAGAATCCAGAAACCATGTTATCACCGTTTGTTCCATAATTAGCGAATGTGCCATCATTCACCATATTTTCTACCCATTGGAAGATACTTTTACCTTGCTCTTCTGTAAAGCCGATTTCTGTTGGAGTATCTGTACGTCCGTTATCGTTGTTCATTAGAAGTGCACCTTGGTTTGCAAGTAATTGTTCGAATAACCAACCATATGCTTGTAGTGCAAATCCTCTCATGTCAGGATTAGCTTCCATGATTTTCTTGCTCACTTCTTCAATTTCTTCAAAAGTAGCTGGTGGTGTTTCCGGATCTAATCCAGCTGCCTCAAATGCATCTTTGTTATAGTACATGACAGGTGTGGATGAGTTGAACGGCATGGAATAGAATTTTTCATCGATCGTATAGTAGTTTACAATGTTTTCTTCTAAGTAACTCATATCATAGTTTTCCGCATCCACATAGTTTTGGATCGGTTCAATCTGACCACTGTTGATCATCGACATCGTACCAATTTCAAACACTTGAATCATTGTCGGTGCACTATCTGTTCCTGCCACACTATGGAACTTCGTTAGTGCTTCGTCATAAGTACCTTGGTACTCCGCATTTACTTGAACTTTATCTTGGGACTCATTGTAGGCATCTACAATTGCATTAATCGCTTCTTGACCAGCTCCACCCATCGAGTGCCAGAATGTAACGATTTGTTTCTCATCGCTTTCCGCTTCTGAATCGGCATCAGTATTTGATCCGCTAGTTGAGGACGCATCAGAAGATGTATCATCCGACTCTTCTGCTTCCCCTTCCGAACCGCAAGCCGCTGTGATGAGTAATGCAAATACCATGAACAAAACCGCTAAAAACTTTTTCATAAAGACGTACACTCCTTAAACTAGTTTTTATTTATTTTGTTGAATTAGATAACTTATTTCAGTGCACCTTCCGTCAAGCCTTTCTGCAACTGCTTTTGACCAAGGAATAGAAGGATGAGGGTAGGTATGATGACGATAATCGCTCCTGCCATAATCACCCCCCAATCATTCAATTGTTCCTGTGTCTGCAATTGCTTCAAGCCGATTTGCACCGTTCGGACACTGTCATTTGTTGTTGCAAGCAATGGCCAAAGATACATATTCCATGAGGTGAGAAATCCATAAGCTCCTAGAGTCACAAGACTTGTTCTGGCAACTGGAAGAACGACCGTCAAGTAAAACTTAAAATCTCCCATTCCCGTAATTAAACTTGCTTCCCTTAATTCTTTCGGAATCTGCTTGAAGTTCTGTCTCAATAGGAATGTACCGAAAGCCATCGCAAAGAATGGAACGGACAATCCTGGATATGTATCAATCCACCCAAGATCTCTGATCGTGTGGAAGTTTGGAATGACAGACGCTTCAAACGGAACCATCATCGTTGCAATGAATAGATAAAACAGCATATCTCTACCTTTAAACTCCAGGAAAACAAATGCATAAGCGGCAAGACTCGATAAAATCAACTGGCCCAGCATAATCACAATGGAAATCAGAAAACTATTAAACAAGTATTGTAATAAAGGAAACTGGTTAAATGCTTTTACATAGTTATCGAAAGTCAGCACACTCGGCATACTTCCAGTCATAATATCTTTGTTGGACATGAAGCTCATGACGAACGCCATGACAGTTGGCGCAAAGACGATTGCTGCTGTAATGATTAATAAAGTATAAAAAACGATTTTCTTCCCTATAGGCAGGCTCATTGGTAATGGACCTTCCTTTCCCCAAGTTTAAATTGAATGATGGTCATAATCAGGATGATGATAAATAACACCACCGCTTGGGCACTGGCTGAACCAAACTGATAGTTCACAAACGCTTCCCGATAGATGGAATAAACAATCAAATTCGTCGTATTTTGCGGACCGCCTTGAGTGAGGATATCAATCTGGCCGAATGTCTGGAACGCATTGATGATTGTCACCGTCACAACAAAAAACAAGGTCGGAGAAAGCATTGGGATCGTTATATTTTTTAATTTGTAAAAATATCCCGCTCCATCAATATCCGCGCTTTCATATAAATAACCATCAATGGATTGCAGACCTCCGAGTAATATGAGAAAAGTAAATCCAAGATTCATCCAAATTGTTGTAATCGCAACGGCAATCAGTGCCCACGTCGGATCCGTCAGCCAGCCGATTCGTTCAAATCCAAGCCCCGTGACAATCATATTTAAAAAGCCAATCGAAGGGTGGAATAAATACAGCCAAAATACACTTGCTGCAGCTACAGAGATTCCCATCGTGGATGAATAAATCGTCCGGAATATCCCAATTCCCCTCAGCTTTTCATTTGCAAGTAACGCTAAAAACAAACTGATGATGATCGTAAGTGGTACGGTATAAAGTACAAAAAGAAATGTCGATTTCATACTCTGCATAAATATTGGTGAGTTGAACATCCGGGCAAAATTTTCCCAACCGACAAATACAGTCGTTTCTCCAGCTGCATTCGTTAAGAAAAAGCTTAAATATATCGTACGAACGAGTGGATAAAAGAGAAATACCGTAAATAAAATGATCGACGGAAGTAAAAACAGCATACCTTTCGCCCAAGATTTGATGCGCTCTTTTCTTTTGTAATGCTCAAAATCAAGTTTCGATTCTATTGGTTCTGCTATCGTGTTTGGCATACTCATATCGCAGCAACCTCTTTTTCCTTACTGAAATGCGCTGGGCGGATCAAATCACCCGTTTTTGCATTAAAGAAGCAAAGATAATCCATGTCGATTTTCACAGGGACACGCTCTCCTACTTGGACGGACCACTGTCCCGCCCATTTCGCTGTCCATAGTTCCGCTCCAATATCAAAGGCAACAATCGTTTCATTCCCCAGCTGCTCCACATTCACTACTTCCAAATGATGAGTCGCAGTCTCCGACGTAGCAGGAAAAATATGTTCCGCTCGGATTCCGATCTTCAACTTTTCCGTCCGCTTGATATTTTCTAAATAAGCCGAGTTATTTTTTATCGAAAGGGCATTTTCAATGACAAGCTCTTTACTTTCCTCCACGAACACTGCATTTCCAAGATTCATTTTCGGTGAACCGATGAAAGATGCGACAAATAAATTGGCCGGTTCATTATATAAATGGATTGGCTTACCTACTTGTTGGATTTTCCCATCATTAAGCACCATGATTCGGTCACCCATTGTCATCGCTTCGACTTGATCATGAGTTACATAAACCATCGTAAGTCCTAAGCGCTTTTGCAACCTGCGAATTTCAATCCGCATATGGGCCCTCAATTTGGCATCCAAATTCGATAAAGGCTCATCCATTAAACAGAGCGGCGCCTGACTGACAATCGACCGAGCGAGTGCAACACGCTGTCTCTGCCCTCCAGAAAGCTCTCTCGGTTTCCTCTTTAGATATTCTCCTAATCCCATCATCTCGACGGCTTCCATGAGGCGTTCCTGTTGCTCTTGCTTACTCACCTTTTTCGCCCGTAACCCGAATAAAATATTTTGTTCTACATTCAGATGTGGATATAGTGCATAGTTTTGGAAGACCATAGATAAGTTTCGATCCTTTGGGGGTAAATGATTCACAGTTTCATTATTTATTTTCAACGTCCCACCTGTAATCTCTTCCAGTCCGGCAATCATGCGAAGTAAAGTACTCTTTCCTGAACCTGAAGGACCTACTAGGACAAAAAACTCTCCCTCTTCAATGGTTAGATTGATTCCATCCAACACGCTTTTTTGTTTATCATATGATTTTGATAAATCCACCAGTTCAACGTGACCCATCTTTCCGCTCTCCTTTCCATAAGACAATTTCATTTAACCATAGGAAACAAGTAAATAAGCGATTTTTACAAAGGATTAACGGTATCTTAAGTATCGCTACATAAGATTAATACAAGTTTTACAACTATTAGGCATAAAGTCTGTATCCAAGCTTTTCACATAGGCGGAAAGGAGGCAGGGGAAGATTTTTAAGGTATACGATGCCCCCATTTTCTTTTTTATCCCGATTATAGAATTAAAAAGGAAAGGAGAGAATGTAATGAAGCTTTACCTGGATCCAGGTCACGGGGGCAATGACCCAGGAGCAGTGGGAAATGGCCTACAAGAAAAAGAGATTGTTCTGGATTTGGCCTTAAAAATAAAGGACATGCTTCGGAGTTATCCAAATGCGAAGGTGAAATTAAGTAGGGATAGAGATGAAAAGAAGAGTCTGATTGCTAGAACAAATGAAGCTAACGATTGGGGTGCTGATATCTTTTTATCGCTTCACTGTAATGCTTTTAACGGAAAAGCCCGAGGATATGAGGATTTTATTTATAACAACCTGCCAGCTAATGCAGCAGCGAGAAATCACCAAGCCGTTCTACACCAGAAGGTATCTTCAGCTATTGATCTTCCAGATCGCGGTCAGAAGCAAGCTAACTTCCATGTATTGCGTGAATCAAACATGCCGGCAATCCTAACAGAAAATGGATTTATCGATCATCCAGAAGATGCGAAGTTGATGAAGCAAGAATCATGGAGAGAAAAAGTGGCAGCTGCGCATGTGGAAGGGTTAGTTGAGATCTTTAAATTAACAAAGACGGATCGATCATCATACTCCGTAATTGCGGGCTCTTTTCAACTGCGTAAAAATGCTTCAGAAAGAATTCGTTTTCTTCAATCACAAAATATATCTTCAAAAATAAAAGAAATCAGTATCAATGGAAATTTGGTGCATCGTGTTCTTGCCGGAGAGTTTTCGAACCGTAAAGATGCAGAATTCCAATTGAAGCGGCTAGCTTCAATTGGAATCGAGGCTTTCATTATAGCTGAGAAGTAGATAGAAATTAATAGAACCGGGCAAATTTCTGCCCGGTTACTATTTTTTATTCCCTTTAATCGATTACCCATTTATCCTTACTGAACAGGATACGGCTAATGATGAATATAATTACTATGACTGCAAGATTGCTTCCGATCACAATTAATATATGTTGCCAATTCACAATTCCAAATATCAATTCAGTAATAATCGCAAAGATATTGACAAATGGAAGGATAAAATGGTTCAACGTGAACTCATTTACGCTAAGCCCAGTTATAAATATAAGTGGTACTACAGCAAGCATAAGAATTGGAGATGCATAGCTTTGAGCTTCTTTTACTGTTTTACCAATAATACTAGTAATCATCAGTACAGCGCCCATTAAAGAAGAGTATAAAATGATTATAATAATACCGACTGCAAAGATTAGAATCATTTGATCGCCTAGATTTACAGCTGCTTTTAGATGTTCAGTGAAAAAAGCAATCTCAATAATAACTACTGTGAGAGTCAGCAGACCAATAATCGTACCGACTGACGAAATCGTGAGGAACTTGGCAAGAAGTAATGTCGAACGATTCACAGGGGTCATCAGTAATGCTTCCATTGTTTTCCTTTCTTTCTCACCAGCGAATAAGTCTGCCGCTGCCGGGCTTGAGCCTACTGAAATCGCAATGGCTAAAATCATCGGTATCAATAGAGCTAAAAGCATAATATTGCTATCCTCTGTAGAAAGCTCCGTCTGTTCTATCGCTACTGCTTGTGTAATCCCCGGATCGACATCTGCATTTATCAGTCGTTCTGTAACTAAGATTCTCTCATATTCAGCTAATTGGCTGGTCACTAAATAGATTAGATTAGACGTGTTTTGACTAAACGTGTCTCCAATAATTTCAATGTTTCCTACTTCACCCGCTTGTACTTTTTCATCAAATTCAGCTTCAAATACAATCGCCGCTTGGGCGTCACCATTCAATAGAGTCTCTTGAAGATCTTCTACAGTGACGAGTTCTACATTTTCAATATTGTTTAATACCATTTCTTGTTCACTGGATAACCCGGATTCTACTGCGAGTGTGTATGTTTCCCCTTCATCACCGGAAATCATATTTTCATAGAAAAAAGTTAACGCAGTCATCATGAGAATAGGCAAAAATACAGTTAAAAGCAACGTACGTTTATCACGCAATGAATCAATCAATTCTTTTATATATATGTTAAATAGCATAACCTTCAGTCCCCCTAACTAATTTGCTCATGAAAATATAGTTCAAATCACGGCTATTTTCTTCTCTATATAACGCTTCCTTCTCTCCATGATAGACCAGTTCCCCTTTATGGATCATTGCCACATGATCACAGAGCAGGTCGACTTCTTCCATAATATGACTAGAGAAAATGATCGTTTTACCTTCCTGCTTCAACTCTTGGACGAGTTGACGAAATACATTCGATGCTGTAATATCCAAACCGGTTGTTGGTTCATCAAAAAGAATGATATCCGGATCGTGAATAATTGTCCTGGCAATCGCCACTTTCTGGCGCATTCCTTTGGAAAAGCCATCCACTTTTCGGTCAAGAAAATCACGCATTCCAAACATTTTTGTCAACTCATCGATCCGCACCTTTGTTTCATGTTTACTTAAGTGATAAAGGCTCGCAAAGTATTCCAAGTTTTCTCTTGTTGTCAGACGATTATATAAACCGGTTTCTCCACCAAAGAGTACACCTATACGTCTTTTGATCTTTTCTGATTGCTTTACTGTATCGTAACCACCAACATTAATTTCTCCTTCCGTTGGAGTATGCAATGTAGCAATAGAGCGAAGCAGCGTTGTCTTCCCTGCACCGTTCTCTCCTAGTAAACCGACAACCTCACCTTCTCCCACTTTGAACGAAACATGGTTCAAAGCAGTAACGGACACTTTTTTATCTTGAAATCGTTTCGTAACGTTCTTAATCTCAATCATCGTGTTCCCTACCTTCGTTTGATTTGTTAACTTTATTGTAGGAGATAACGTCCTTCCCTTCACTAGACATGTCGTGAATCATCCTTTTCATGTCGTGAAAATGCCAAATCACCGTTTCATAATGGTATAATAAAGAAAACTCAAGTGCCAATTTACAGAAAGTACAGGTGTTGTTGTATGCTGAAGGTTGGAATCGTTGATGACCGGCAGATTGATTTAGATAAAGTGGTGGGCATTGTTTCGCAGATGGAACATGTGGAGATTGTCTTTGCGACTACTTCTGCAGAGGAGGCCTATGAACGGATTAAGAAAGAAGAGATCGAACTGCTTATTGCTGATATAGAAATGCCCCATCTCTCCGGATATGAACTGGCAGATATCATCCATTCACATGCCCTGCATATCGATGTAATTTTCGTTACAGGAAACAGTGGCTATGCGGTCCATGCATTTGAAATCAATGTGCATGACTATATTATGAAGCCCTATACTAAGGATAGGTTGACGACTTCCATTCAACGTATCTTGGAAAGATCACGCCAGGCGGAAATTGCTGGCAGAATCTATATTAAACATAAAAATAATATCCACATCATCCAGAAGAAAGACATTATCTTTATCGAACGGACTGGCAGATCCTCCACCATCTACACGAAGAATGGTTCGGTTAAAACGTACCAGACATTGAAGGAGCTGGAAGGAGAACTGCGGGAACGCGATTTCATCCGCTCACACCGTTCATTTATCATTAATATCCACTACATTCAAAACTTCGAACTGTATGCAAAAAATTCATTTGTCGTCAATTTTGAAGGAATTGAAGAAACTGCAATGATTACCAAAGAGATGGTCGATCATTTGCAGGAAAATTATTTTTAAACAGGGACTAGGGTTAAAGCCCTTTTTCCATTTTTGGGAGAGTTATTTTCAGGTTAAAGGGGAATAAGGAATGAAACTTGCTCAAATTTATTGGATAAGCATAGCCGTGCTTACTGTGATTCACTTAGAATTTACTGGACAGGCTACACCTTTTCATATACCAATTTACATACCTATCATCTTAGTTGGTGGACTTACTTTTTTCATCAACAGGAAAGTCGTTCTCCACATTCAACAGCTTGGGGATAAAGTGAATTTACAATTATATAGTTTGCAGATACTCATTCTTATCATCTACATCTCGCTTGAGCCAAGTTGGGGAGTGTTTATCCCATTCTTACTCTTCATTGGCGTTGAAGTATTTCGCCATAAAATAAGCCGACAACTATTCCGTACGCAGCATTTGTTGGATTCACAAGCCAAAAAAATAGACCAAATGAATGAAACATTCCTCGTCGTCAGGAAAGAACGTCATGATTTTTTAAAACATATTTCAGCACTACATTACATGTTAGAAAATAAACAATATCATGAGGCGGAAAACTATGTGGATGAACTGGTAGAAGGATATAAGGAAACTAACCTTTCCATTCAAGGAGAGCGGGGAACTGTGGCAGGAGTGCTCCATCAAAATTACCAGGCCGGAAAAGAAAAAGGTATTGAAGTGATATACGATTTGGAAACAGCTATTTCTTCCCTTCCCTTAACAGACCATGATACGGTCGCCTTAATAGGAAATATAATAGGGAATGCAATTGATGCAAGCTCGGAATGGCAAAATGAAAAGTCCAAACAAGCACACATTACATTACAGACTTATAAGCGAAGTGGTTTATTTATATTGAACTGTAAAAATGATACGCTTCCTCTGCCAAATGAAGTGCTGGACCATTTATTTACAAAAAAAGCGACATCGACAAAATCCGGAGACCATGCAGGATTAGGTACACAAATCATCGCAGATATCGTCAACCGTTACGGAGGACATTTGGATTATACGTATAAAAATGAAACATTCACCTTGCATATCAAACTTCCGGCATTTTTAAAGTAGATATATAAAGGAGGAGCCACCATGGTACTATATCGGTTGCCGATTATGATATTCACTCTCAGCCTCGTATATATTTTTATCGCTCCGGAAGAACCTTATTCTCTCAAGCTATTTCTAAAAATCCTGCCGATGATTGCAATCATCTTATACGCATTCAGAATCACACCAAAAGAAAAAAGACTCGTCCACAAATTCCTCCTCATCGGCTTAGTCATTTCCTGTATAGGTGATGTATTAATCCAATGGGAACTTATTGGTTTAACGGTCTTTTTTCTTGCCCAACTCTTTTATAGCATCGGCCTCTTTTCCATGGCTAACTTCACAAAACTTCGGATGCTCACTTATATTCCAATCTTGCTCTACACCTGTCTTTTTGGGACGTCTCTTATCATTGAATTACAAGACCAACATGATGCAGCTCTTATTTTTCCTGTTGTAGCATATATTCTAATAATATCCATAACACTGTGTGCTGCTATATCAACTGGAAATAAAACAGCCATGTTAGGTGCGTTTCTATTTGTAATTTCCCACTCTTTCCTTGTATGGAGCTTGTTCATTGGATCTGCGGAAGATATGAAAGCCATTATCATGCTAAGCTATTATGCAGCACAATTTTTCATTGCAGTTAGCCTACATTCTATCGTAGAGAGAAAGCGTCGAATAATATGGTAGCAACTGTCAAAATAGAGGTCTTCCACGATTATCCATGATATGCTTATAGGTGGCTATACTGCAATGTAGGAGGAATTGATGTGAAGCTTACGGCAAAGGAAGTATTTTCTATTCCGAATCTATTATCTTATATTCGGATTCTCCTTATCCCAGTATTCGTCTATCTCTTTTTTACTGCTTCTAATACAGGAGATTATTATTGGATTGGCCTTATTATTCTTTTATCAAGTATGACCGATTTACTGGACGGCTGGATTGCCAGGAAATTTAATCAAATCACTGAACTGGGTAAAGTGGTGGATCCGATTGCTGACAAACTGACTCAAGCGGCAATTATCATTTGTCTCTTGTTTCGATATCCATATATGTGGATTTTATTTGCCTTATTAGTAGTAAAAGAATTGTTTATGGGGATTAATGGATTGCTATTATTGAAACGCGGGAAAAAATTAGACGGTGCAAAATGGTTCGGAAAACTGTCGACCGCCGTTTTCTATGTAGCTATGGGAATCATGATCACTTTTCCTAATTTAGATTACGGTTTTGTCATCTTTCTTATGATACTAACCGGTATATTCCTATCCATTTCTTTCTTAATGTATATCCCAGAGTTTTTAAGATTATATGAAAAGAAAGAAGATGTTCAGCCCTAGAAAAGGCGGAACATCTTCTTTTTTTGCTTTTATAAAGACTTAAGCATTAGCAGTAGCTAATTCTTGTCTTACAGGTTTTAAAGCAGAGCTCCAAGCGATTACTTGGTCTAACATTTGGTTAGCATTGTCTGCATGGTAGTCAGCTGGTTTGAATACTGAGAAGTTTTCAAAATCAGCCATTAGTGAGAATGTAACAGCAGTACGTACGTCTGCAACTTGTAGTTCACCAAGGATTAGACGTAGGTTTTCGTGTGCGCGAGTTCCGCCAAGGCTACCGTAACCAACGAATCCAGCAGCTTTGTTGTTTACTTCTGGGTTTAAGTAGTCAAGTGCGTTCTTAAGCGCTCCACCAATTGCATGGTTGTACTCAGGTGTAATGAAAATATAACCATCGAATGAAGCAATTTTCTCAGACCAAGCTTTGATTGTTGCTTCTGCTGCAGCTTTTTCCCCTTCTGGAAGGCTCTCACCTAAGAATGGAAGTCTGTAATCAGCTAGGTCAACTAGCTCATATTCTACATCTTGATCGTTACGTTTGTTAGCGAAGTCAAGCATCCATTTTGCAACTGCATCTCCGTTACGACCTTCTCTTACACTACCTTGAATGATACCAATTTTTAACATTCGTATTCCTCCTGTTGTCTATGACTAAATTTATTTAATTCAATTATAATGAATTACGCATATAAATATAACACGATTTCTTCCCCAGTGCAATCAATTTATTCTTTTTTATTACTAACTTATTTTTTATCAGTCTTGGAGATCTATAGTAAATCAATTGTAAGGATGCAGTCCGCTGGGGAGTTGAAATGTACTAGAGTGGAGTTCTCTTGCATGGAATGAATCCAGATGAGAGTACAAATATACAAGAGGAGGCTTCTATTGTCGGGAATAGCTTCTGGAAAAAGGGAAAACTTACGAGAGACTGCTTCTATTGTCGGTTATAACCTCGTGAAAAATCTAAAACATACGAGAGATGGTGTCTATTGTCGGAAGTAAGCTGAAAATCTTATTGAAACATGCAAGAGGATGCCTCTATTGTAAGAAATGACCTCTCGAAATAGTTCAAGCGTGCAAGAGACTCTTTCTATTGTAAGAATGGACTCGAAGAATCAGCTCTAATGTGCAAGAGAGCTCTCCTATTGTCGGGAATTACTCCTTGAAAATATTTAAACGTGCAAGGAGCAGCCATATTTCCGGAAAAACTTTTCCGGCCAATAAGTGATTAATCAGCTTTTAGATTAACCATATTATTAAAGGATATTGGAGGACGAAATAATCATTTTAACGAATATTCGACAAAAATTTGCGCTAATTGACAGATTATATGGTATACTATTGAATCAAAAGAATAGTTTTTAGATTTGAAACAAATAACTATTCGACAAATAATCAGAAGATAAAACATAAACAGGGGACTTGGAGAGGATATCATGTTAAAGGTCTTACAACTTGCGAGCGCTTTCATAGGGGTTATCGTGGGAGCAGGCTTCGCATCAGGTCAAGAAATCTTACAGTATTTCACAAGTTTTGGATTACTAGGAACAGTTGGGGCAGTAGTTTCAACAGCTTTATTCGCTTACCTCGGTATGGTTTTAATGCAGGTAGGAAGCAGAATGAAAACAGTTTCTCACCGGGATGCAATCTACGAAATTAGTGGAAAAAGGATTGGAACCGTTATCGACTATATTATTATCTTCACCTTATTCGGGGTTGGGGTCGTGATGATTGCTGGTGCGGGATCTAACTTAAGTCAGCAATTCGGTTTTCCTTATTTTGTAGGGACGACAGTACTGACATTGCTCATACTATTATCCGGTTTAGTGAATGTTGGCCGCTTTGTCGCTATTATCGGTAGTATTACTCCGTTCCTGGCACTAATTTTTATTATGCTTGCGATTTACAGCATATTTACGCAGGATAGTACTTATGCCAGCTTAAATACAACCGCTCTTGCACAACCGACGACATTACCTAACTGGTTTGTATCATCTGTTAACTATGTTTCCTTCAATCTTGCGGTTGGTGCATCCATGGCACTTGTAATGGGTGGGGCAGAGCGTAATGAGAAAATTGCTAAATGGGGCGGATTTGCAGGAGGACTCGGAATCGGGATCCTCATTATGTTGAGTCATTTGGCGATCTTTTCTAAAATTGAATCTGTTGAAGGATATGACATGCCGATGCTTCAACTTGCGAATGAACTTTCTCCGGTATTAGGATTCATCATGTCGATTGTATTATTCGGGATGATCTTCAGCACTGGAGCGAGTATGTTCTTCTCTTTTTCTGCAAGATTCTTTGAAGTCGGAACATCAAAATTCAAAAGTTTCCTTCTCATTACATTAGTGGTTGGATACGCCTTGAGCTATATTGGATTTACTGACTTGGTAGGTAAATTCTATCCATTAATCGGATATCTTGGATTGTTCCTCATTGGAGCGTTAATTGTAGCGTTCGTGCGCATCAAAAGAGGTACAATTTAAATACACATATTATAAGGGGCATTCAGCAAAATCTGGATGCCCCTTACTTCATCTATACACTCTCGGAACCCTTTTTCCAATTAGACAGACGACTTCATAGTGAATCGTATCTAAGCGTTCTGCCACTTCATCCAAAGATATGTACCCTTTTGACTCATCACCAAAAATAGTGACAACATCCGATTCATTGACTTGTCCAAGATGGGTAACGTCTATCATCGTTTGATCCATGCATACTCTTCCGACAATCGGTGCTCTATCTCCTTTAATCGTCATCTCTCCTTTATTAGAAAGCTGTCGGGATAGTCCATCTGCATAGCCTACAGGTAAAGTCGCAACAATAGAATCCTTTTCCGGAAAATAAGTACAACCATAGCTGACTGGCTGACCTGTTTTAACTTCTTTGATTAAAGTCGGCTTTGTCTGGAATGTCATTGCTTGTGTTAAGGAGATGACTTTTTTCATATGTTCTCCAGGATAAAGACCATAAAGACTTATGCCGACCCGGCACATATTCAAATGCATCTCGGGGTAGCTGATGGTCGCCGCACTATTACAGCAATGTTTAATCGGAATCTGATATCCATTTTCTTCTAAGTAGCTCGTTATTTCCAAAAAGCGTTTAAATTGCTGCCTTGTGTACGTCTCATCTGTATTATCCGCGTCCGCAAAATGCGTATAGATTCCTTCCACTTCAACTCTTTCATCAGTCAGAGATTTGACTAGATCAAGCACTTTTTCCTTCGTTTGTATCCCGATCCTTGTCATACCTGTATCAACTTTAATATGAACCTTAGCTGTTTTGTCGCTTTCGTGACAAGCTTTCGCGATTGCTTGCAACACATCCTCACCATAGACCGTCAGCGTAATGTGATTTTCAATCGCCAGCTTCACCGCTTCCGGCTTTGTATAACCAAGAACGAGAATGGGTGCTTCGATTCCAGCTTCCCGGAGTTCAAGCGCTTCATCGAGCAGTGCTACTCCTAAACCTTCGGCGCCTGCTTCTAGAGCAACTTTCCCTACCTCGACTGCACCATGTCCATATCCATCCGCTTTTACAACTGCTAGAAGTTTACTTTTCATATTGATATGCTTTCTGAACGCTTCCACATTTCCTTTAATAGCATCTAAGGAAATCTCGACCCAAGTATCTCTATAGCTCGTCTGCTTCATCTCCTAATCCCCTTTTTTGACTACTCTTTTCTCTCATTTTACACCAGGCCATTCTTCTTTTGAAGCAAATAAAAATAAGGCAAACCTTCGTCAGGCCTACCTTATTGTTTATATTCCTTGAAGGTTTGTACAAACTGTTCTGGAGAACTTTTTACCATATAGGAGAAAACACCTTTATTCGTATGTACATACAGTAGTCCGCCTTTTGGACCTATCAATCGGTAAGACATATCGTTTATGGTATGGAAGTCAAACTCACGATGCCTAGTTACCAGTCGATCCTCATATAAATACATCGTCCGTTCCTCTTCTGTATTAGTCTGAGTGATGGAATCGACCGTACGTACAATTTTCACATATGGTTGTTTAGCCAATAATTGAGACATATGATTTTATCCTTCTGCGAGGTGCAGTTGATTTAGTCTCCATTGCATCCATTGGCGTTCCCTTGTTTTCCTTGGAAGGAATTGGCGGATATCATCTTCGTGATAACCTACTTGAAGTCGTTTTTCATCAACCATAATAGGACTCCGTAAAAGTCGAGGATGTTGATGAATTAGTTCGAGCAGTTCTTGAAGTGGAAGTGTTTCAATATCCAAATCCAAGTCTTTATAAATTTTTGACCTAGTGGAGATAATTTCATCTGTCCCATCCACCGTCATTCTTAAAATCCCTTGAAGTTCTGATACAGTCAACGGATTCTTTAAAATGTTCCGTTCCACATAAGAGATATTTTGCTTCGTAAACCATTGCTTTGCTTTCCTTGTCGATGAACATGCAGCTCCATAAATCGTCACTGTCATATATCATACCCCATTCCTTTAAGATTTTGCGTTTCAATCTTATGTTGTTTTAGCTAAGCCTTTTTTCAATAATTTCATTTCTACTTTAAACCGTTCGATCGCTTCATCATCAGATAATTCTTTCGTAAATTTCTCCACGAAATTCCGAAATGCAACCGCCGAGATAATGTGGATGAGGTGTGTCAATTCTTTATCTGATTCGATATTTAAAATATCTTTATTTATAAGCCGTGAAATTTCTTTAATTCCATCTCTTTTTACATTACTCTCTATTATTTCAATGAAAATGTTTTCAATCTGATGAGTTACATTGAGAAGCGCATTCCGGAAAAAGTTATACTCTTTGTCATCTGGCAACTCAATCAACAGTTCATAATAAAAGGCAGTAATTGCTTCAAAAAGATTACCCTCATGTTTTGCAAGCTGCTCGATAAATTGCTTATTCCTCCGATTTGCTTGTTCTTGAAGAATGTAATAATATGCGTCCTCTTTATCTTCAAAGTATTGATAGAAGCTCCCTCGTGATATCCCTGCTGTTTTAACGATATTTGCAATGGAAGCTTCAAATACTGGTACCCGGGAAAACTCTAATTCCATAGCCTTAATTAAGGAATGACGCTTTTTTTCTGGCAGATTAAAAAATGTTGCTTTAGGCATCCGCTAACCTCCATTTCCACCAGATAATGACACCGTGTCACAACTCGATAGTTTTATATTAAATGACACAGTGTCATTTGTCAACGCGCTTCACCAAATTCCTAACTTTTTACTTATTTTTACCACAATTAATTTGTTTATTACTTAATATGTTTATCTTAGCAAACGCATCGCATTTATTTAGCAGGATGGCGCGTGTTCCAACTAGGGAAAATCAGATTAATAAAGCTAATGTGAGAGATATTAAAGTTAGTAAGGAAATTTAAGTAATTTATCATCCCGAACACATGAGGTACTATTCTTTTTTAGTAAGAGAAATTCTATTACCTTCCCATGGACGCGAGTTTATTCTCTGTTCGGGATCATACTACTCTTTTAACTTCCCGAAATCATAAGATGCAAACTTTTCCGGGAAAATAAAAGTTGTTTATTATCCTGGAGACATGGCGTTCTTAACACTTCGGGAAAGTAAAGCCTGTTTGTTTTCCCGAAGGCATTACGCACTTATCCTTTCGGGAGAGTAAAGCCTGTTTGTTTTCTTGAAGACTTCGAAGTCCTATCTCTTCGGGAAAGTAAACCCACTTTAACTTTGTGAAAATATATTTTTAGGATAGATGGTTGATCCCTGCAAAAATTAGGGAAAACATTTAATCTGTGGACGTGTTGAAGCCCCTATCCAGTAAGCTCAAATCAATGAAATAACCTAAAAAAATAATTATTTCTTTTTCAAAAGTTTGGTTGTATAATTATTTTCGACTTATACGACGTATGACAAAGGAGACAGAAATGGAAAATGCTTCTATCATTCAATTTGTGAATGTTACAAAAACATTCGCGGATGACACCATTGTTTTAGATAATGTAAGCTTTGAAATAGAACGCGGAAAATTTTATACGTTGCTAGGACCTTCAGGATGTGGGAAAACGACCATTTTACGTTTAATTGCAGGCTTTATCGAACCCACATCTGGGGAGGTTTATTTTGATGGAAAGAAAATCAACCATCTGCCAGCCAATAAACGACAGGTCAATACTGTTTTTCAAGATTATGCCCTATTCCCTCATTTGAATGTATTTGAAAATGTTGCTTTTGGCTTGCGGATTAAACGAGAGAAAAAATCAGTTATAGAGGCAAAAGTTAAAGAGGCACTGAGCTTTGTTAACTTATCTGGATATGAGAACAGGGAAATCAGCGAAATGTCAGGTGGTCAGCGACAGCGGGTGGCGATTGCACGTGCGATCGTGAATGAGCCAAAAGTGATTTTGCTGGACGAGCCGCTCTCTGCACTCGATCTTAAATTACGGACACAAATGCAGTATGAGCTCCGAGAATTACAGCGTCGTCTCGGTATTACTTTTATTTTTGTTACGCATGACCAAGAAGAAGCGTTGGCGATGTCTGATGAAATATTTGTCATCAATAAAGGAAAGATTCAACAAAGCGGGACACCAATTGATATTTACGATGAACCGATTAACCGATTCGTTGCTGACTTTATCGGAGAATCAAATATTGTTAAAGGTAAAATGATTGAGGATTATTTAGTGGAATTCGCAGGTAAGCGATTTACCTGTGTAGATGGAGGAATCACCCCGAATGAGCCGGTCGAGATTGTCATCCGTCCGGAAGATCTGGAGATAACGAAGAAAGGTGCGGGGAAACTTGAAGTAACCGTCCATTCAAAGCTGTTCCGTGGTGTCCATTATGAGATGACTTGCCGTGACGTTGAAGGTAATGATTGGCTCGTCCATACAACACGCAAAGTGGATGTCGGTGATATGATTGGACTCGACTTCGAGCCGGAAGCTATTCATGTCATGCGTTTTGATGAGTCGGAGGAAGACTTCGACCGACGTATGGAGCAGTATACGGAGGAAGAGGCAAATGGATAATAAATTCCTGCGCAACCTGTATATGGTACCTTATGCAGTGTGGATTATCGTTTTTGTCATTGCACCAATTTTACTCGTACTATATTATTCTTTTTTAGATATTCATGGGAATTTCTCGTTAGTGAATTATGAGCGATTTTTTACATCAGTCTATTTGAAACTGACGCTTAGTTCTTTTTGGTATGCGTTTCTCATAACCTTAATTTCCTTACTGGTTGCATACCCAACAGCATATTTACTAACCAAAACAAAACATAAACATTTGTGGTTACTGCTCATCATCGTCCCTTCATGGATTAACTTGTTATTAAAAGCTTATGCATTCATTGGTATTTTTGGGGCTTATGGGGCGGCAAATAATTTCCTTGAATTCATTGGAATTGGTTCGAGACAATTATTATTTACCGACTTTAGCTTTGTATTTGTAGCAGTTTATATCTTCATCCCGTTTATGATTCTGCCCATCTTTAATGCATTAAACAGTTTGAACCCGACATTGATCGATGCGGCAAATGATTTAGGCGCTTCCAGATGGACAACCTTTTCAAAAGTCATCTTTCCACTGACGTTAAACGGAGTGAAAACGGGTTGTCAGGTCGTCTTTATCCCTGCCCTCTCGTTATTCATGTTGACGAGACTAATTGCAGGAAACCGGGTAATCACCCTTGGTACAGCTATTGAGCAACATTTTCTCGTTACTCAGGACTGGGGGATGGGATCAACGATTGCAGTATTCTTGATATTGATCATGTTTCTCATTATCCGATTGACCGGATTTAGAAAGCGGGGTGCATAATATGCGTGAAAAGCCATCTGCAGCAGGAAAAACATTCTTAATCATCGTCTTTTCCATTCTGTATGCGCCAATTTTTTATTTGATTTTTTACTCATTCAACAGCGGTGGGACTATGAGCGGGTTTGAAGGATTTACCCTTGACTGGTATCGTGAATTACTTGGAGATACGAGGCTGCTCATCATCGTGTTGAATACGCTTGTGATTGCTTTGTTGTCTGCGCTGATTGCAACGATAATTGGAACGTTTGGGGCAATTGGGATCCATTCTTTAAAAAAGAATAAGGGCTCGATCCTCGGCTTGAATAATGTTTTGATTGTGAGTCCGGATGTCATCATCGGTGCTTCCTTCCTTATTTTATTTACAATCGCAGGGATGCGGCTCGGATTTTATTCCGTGCTTTTATCGCATATTGCTTTCAGCATACCAATCGTCGTGTTGATGGTGTTGCCAAAGCTGGCGGAGATGAACCCTTCCTTGATTGATGCGGCCCGTGATTTAGGAGCCAGCAGTTGGGATGTATTTACAAAAGTTATCTTCCCTTATATTACACCAGGAATATTTGCTGGATTTTTCATGGCTCTCACGTATTCCTTGGATGATTTTGCCGTGACATTTTTTGTGACGGGTAATGGATTCTCTACGCTATCCGTTGAAATTTATTCGATGGCTAGACAAGGGATTTCATTAAATATCAACGCGCTTTCTACGATTCTTTTCCTATTCACCATCCTATTAGTAGGCATCTATTACATCCTTACCCAGCGTAGTGGTCTGCGGATAGGAGGGAGCTTTAGAAGATGAAAAAATTAATGACTGGGTTTATTGCAATAGCCCTTGTTTCTGCTCTCATGCTCGTAATCATCGATCGGCTGAATGCTGCCCAAGGCTATTCTGGTGCCGATACACTGACGGTATATAACTGGGGTGATTATATCGATATGGAGCTCATCGACCGTTTTGAGGAGGAAACAGGAATTACTGTCATATACGAGACGTTTGATTCCAATGAATCGATGATGACTAAAGTTCAGCAAGGTGGTACAACATACGACATCGCGGTTCCTTCAGAATATATGATTGAAAAAATGAAAGAGGAAGATTTGCTCGTTGAACTGGACCACGAGAAATTACCGAACCTGAAATATATTGACGAGCGTTTTTTAGACCTGGCTTTTGATGAAGGGAATAAATACTCTGTGCCATACTTTTGGGGGACTGTCGGTATTTTGTACAATCCGGAAATGCTTCCTGGAAAAACCTTTACGAGCTGGGATGATTTATGGGATCCAGAATTGAAAAATGAAATTTTACTGATCGACGGTGCAAGAGAAGTAATGGGTATGGGCTTGAACTCCCTCGGCTATTCCCTCAATGATACCGATCCGGAACATTTGCAGGAAGCGTTGGAAAAGCTTCAAACGTTAACACCGAATGTGAAAGCAATTGTCGGTGATGAGAATAAACTTCTCATGGCGAACAATGAAGCAGCAGTTGCCCTTGCATGGTCCGGAGACGCCCGTGATATTATGTGGGAAAATGAAGCACTCGATTATGTCGTCCCTGAAGAAGGATCTAATCTATGGTTTGATAATATGGTCATTCCAAAAACCTCCGACAATATCGAAGGAGCCCATCAGTTCATCAATTTCATGCTTGATCCGGAAATTGCAGCAATAAATACAGAATATGTAAGTTACTCCACACCTAATCAAGCTGCTCTAGATTATTTGCCGGAAGAGATGGTAGAGGATGAACGATTCTATCCCTCCTCTGAACTGACAGAGCGTTTAGAGGTTTATGAAAACTTGGGCCAAGAAATGCTTGGACTGTATAATGAGCTGTTCCTAACGTTTAAAATGCATTAAGTATTGCCAAAAATTAGAGGAAAGCCCCGGCCGAGATTCATTCGTCCGGGGCTTTTTCAAGACCGTTTCCATGCATGATACACGAGGAAAACAATGATGATAAGAAATAAAATCGGTGGCAGAAAACCAATCCAATTCATACTTTCCAGCATGTTTATCACTTCCTTTGCATCACAGTCACTTCCTGGCCAAGTGATATTCTTTGAGAATTTCAAGTTACTAACTATCATACAATATTCAGTAAACATTTAACAGTCAGTCACTTCGAAGAAAAAACGGTACCTTCCAATAGGAAAAGTACCGTTTCGTATTTAGAGCATCACTTTAACCATGTCATTCGTGAATGCAACCGGGTCTTCAATTGGAAGCCCTTCAATGAGCAATGCTTGGTTGAATAAGAGATTCGTATACAGCTTGAGCTGCTCCTCCCCTTGATCATGTGCACGTTGGAGGGCATTCATGATTTCGTGGTTTACGTTGATCTCCAGCACTTTATCAGCTTTAATTTGCTGGTCATCTGGCATGGAATTGATGATTTTTTCCATTTCGATGGAAATTTCTCCGTCAGCAGTAAGGACTACAGGATGTGACTTCAAGCGCTTCGATGCACGCACATCTGTCACCTTATCTCCGAGAACTTCTTTCATTTTCTTGAAGAGGTCCTCATGTTCTTTTGCCGCTTCCTTCTCTTCTTCTTTTTCCTTCTCATCTGGCTCAATACCTAAATCGCCACTAGAGACGTTTTTGAATTCTTTATCTTTATAACTCATCAACATGCGGATCGCAAATTCATCAATTTCGTCTGTGAAGTATAGAATTTCGTAGCCTTTATCTTTCACCAATTCCGTTTGTGGAAGTTTATCCGCCCGTTCTACCGTATCTCCTTGCGCATAATAGATATATTTCTGTTCCTCCGGCATGCGCTCTACATACTCATCCAGTGTGACCAATTTCTTTTCCTTCGATGAATAGAATAACAGGAGGTCTTGCAGAACCTCTTTATGCTGTCCAAAATCACTGTAGACTCCGTATTTCAACTGTTGACCAAAGGATTGATAGAAACGTTCATAAGCTTCACGATCATTAGTAAGAATTTGCTTTAATTGTTGTTTAATTCGTTTATTGATATTTTTCTCGATTATTTTCAACTGACGGTCATGCTGCAACATCTCTCTTGAGATATTCAAGGAAAGATCCTCGGAATCAACAAGACCTTTTACAAAACTGAAGTAATCCGGGAGCAGCTCTGGGCTTTTCTCCATGATCAGAACACCATTGGAGTATAATTCTAGACCTTTCTCATATTCTTTCGTGTAGTAATTATATGGTGCACTTTCCGGGATATAAAGAATAGCATCATAGCGAACGGCACCATCAACAGAAATATGAATATGTTTTAGTGGCTTATCAAAGCCATAATGTTTTTCACGATAAAAGTTTTCATAGTCTTCATCGGTCAGTTCACTCTTGTTTTTCTTCCAAATTGGAATCATCGTATTCAACGTTTCTTCTGTGATGACGTCTTCATACTCGTCCTCAGTTCCCTCTTTCAGCTTGCTTTCCGTAACATCCATTTTGATCGGATAGCGAATGAAATCAGAGTACTTTTTCACAATTTGTCTGATGCGATACTCTTCAAGAAACTCGTCATAGGACTCTTCCTCTTCATTTTCTTTAATGTAGAGGATGATTTCTGTTCCTACTTCTTCCTTTTCTGCCGGTTCAATCGTATATCCATCCGGACCAGTCGACTCCCATTTATAAGCTTCTTCACTGTCAATAGAACGACTGATGACCGTCACCTTTTCCGCAACCATAAATGCAGCATAGAATCCGACACCGAATTGACCAATAATGTCATGTCCATCTTTAATTTCATTTTCTTTCTTAAATTGATGGGAACCACTTTTCGCGATAATACCTAGGTTATTCTCCATCTCTTCCTTCGTCATCCCGATTCCGGTATCCGTTACTGTTAAGGTACGTGTGTCCTTATTCGGGGTGAGTTTAATATAGTAATCGTCTTTGTTGAAAGTTAAGTTGTCGTCTGTAAGGGCTCGGTAATACAGTTTATCGATGGCATCACTTGCATTCGAAATAAGCTCTCTCAGGAAAACTTCCCGCTGGGAGTAAATCGAGTTGATCACCATATCTAATAACTTCTTGGATTCTGCCTGAAATTCTCTTTTTTCCATGGTCTCTCTCCTCCGTTATGTACTTAAAAATAGAGAAACTATACTGTGCCTGCTTCCCTAATGACTTGAATAACATCATTTTAGCACTCATCGACCTCAAGTGCTAATCCAACTATTTTAATACCATATCCTTTTCCTTTAGTCAATTAACTTGCCAATGGATATGGGTAGCAATGGTGGACCTGAATTCCACTTACGGTATACTAAGGGTAATTACATAGGAGGGATAGTCATGCTTAGAGATTGGTTGAAGGAAGCAGATTATACGGTGGTGTTTACAGGAGCTGGCATGTCGACAGAAAGCGGTTTGCCTGATTTTCGTTCGGCCAATAGAGGGTTATGGAAACAAAAAGACCCATCACAGCTTGCCAGTACGGAGGCACTTAATCATAACGTGGAAGAATTTATTGCGTTTTACAGAGAACGAGTACTTGGTGTGAAGGAATACGGGCCTCATAAAGGGCATGAGATTCTTGCAAAGTGGGAGAAAGCAGGGCTGATTCAATCGGTTATAACACAAAATGTCGATGGATTTCATCAGCTAGCAGGAAGTGAACGTGTTGCCGAATTACATGGTACACTTCAAAAATTGCATTGTGAAACATGTGGACGTGAATACAATAGTGAGAAATATGTAGAAGATACATTTTATTGTGAGTGCGGTGGCGTGTTGCGCCCTTCCATCGTATTATTTGGTGAAAGTTTACCCGTAGATGCATTTGAGTTCGCACTTCAGGAAACAGAGAAAGCGGATCTTTTTATTGTCCTCGGCTCTTCCCTAACCGTTACCCCCGCAAATCAATTTCCGATACTTGCGAAAGAAAGTGGAGCAAGATTGGTAATCGTGAACCAAGATGATACCCCACTCGACCGACATGCGGATTTGGTGATTCAGGATAGAAAGATTGGAGAATTGTTGTTGGAGTTGGATGGGGAGATCTAGGGTTTGAAGTGAGGGTAGCGTTTTTGACGGAGGGGCGAGCGCTTTTCGCGGAGGAGCGAGCGCTTTTCGCGGAGGTGTGAGCGCTTTTAACGGAGCGGCGAGCGCTTTTAACGGCTGGCATGGGCTTTCAGCAAAAGCTAGCATGGCAGCGCAAAAGAAAAAGGCGCATGAATTATATTCATGCGCCTTCTTTATATTATGCCATCCACTTTGGTGGTGTATTTTTATCCCAATAGATCTCGCCGATTGTGTGATGCTCTTTGAAGTCGTCTTTACCTAGGTGATAGTGAAAGTTGAAGTAGTAACCTTCCAGGGGCCGGTTGTCGCGGCGGACGTGGAATCTTACGACATCTTCATCCGTTCTAAGATCTGTAACATGAAAAATCCGCTCTCCGTAGCCTTTTGAAGGTTTTTCGGTGATGCCGTAGTAGCGAACTGCATCTTCTCCTGCTTCCGAAGCCAATTGTTCCAAGACTGCTTCCATCTTAGGTAAAATAACCTCAGAAAACTCATCCTCTACCTGTTCAGCAATTCTTGGACCAAATTTCAAGAGACTTTGGACTTTCGCCTGTTCTTGCAACTCACTTAAATAATCAGGCTCTAAATCTTCGACCAACACGGTTTCATAGGTTTCCAGTGTCTGTTCGGTCGGACTCAATTCAGCTTGGTCTACATCAGCTTTTGAGGAGAGACTATTTTTATTATCTTCCGCTTCAATTTCTAGTAATGTCGTTGGAGTGTACATGCCCAACGTCATAATGGCTACAAGTACAACGAATACTTTTCTCATCCACAACTTCACGGCAATCACTTCCCAATCGTTTCATTACTACAATTTTAACATTTTCTAGGTGAATGTCTATCGGGAAAAAGAATTATTAAATTAAGATTCTATTACAAGGGATGAGAAAGTATACTGGACTTGCCTCCTATTTTAATGAACGGAAAACAAAGAAAAAGTATAGAGAGCCTACAAGATAGATTCCTGCCGTAATGCTGAATACATGGGCATAACCCCAATAGGAACCATACTTAAGAACAATTCCTGTAGAGACAGGTCCCATAAACGCCCACCCCAGATTGAATACCATTTGGTTGACTGAGTTCGCAAGCCCCTTCATGGAGTCATTTACTTTTGACATCATCAAGGAAGACTGGATGGGGTTACCAGCATTCATCAATGCCTGTCGAAATAGAAAACCAATAGCCGCAATCCATAGACTCGTCGAGAAAGCGGTAAGCAGTAAAAACGGCAGGGATAACAACTGTAATGTCACCACTGCCCTCACCTCACCCAGGCGCTGTACAACGAGCGGACCAATAAACATCGCCAAAGCGGTTGCAGCCTGCCCTAAAGCAATAATAACTCCAATCATTGAAGTCGATGCCTGAAAGCGGTCGGCAAAATAGAGATTGAGATACGGAATGACGAGTCCGCTCCCTGTTCCGATAATGAGTTGAGCCACCGCAAAAAGAGCAACAACCTTTAATCCGGTTTTATTCTTACTCATGAATCTTCGAATGCTCGGATTTTCCTGTTCATTTCTTTTCTCTCTCGGCTTCTCCTTCATTTTCATAATTGGAATAATAGAAACAAAGTAAAACAAACTACCAAAAAGCAATGTATAACGAATACTGAATAAATCAGTCATGAATAAAGAAAAGAAGTCCGTCATTACACCACCAAGCAGGTTACCGATCACATTGGCCGCCATCATGACCGCCGAGTGTAGACTGAATAAATGGATCCGCTGCTTCGTCCCGGAATTTTCTGCAAGCCAAGGTATAATCGATACTTGGAAAAAGGCGAGCGCAATCCCGGTTGCAAAACCGGTTCCAAGCAGAAATGATTCCAACTCTACCAAACTACGTGAAGCCAAGATAACGCCACCGATTACTACACCAGCAGCCATTACCTTCTTCCGACCGAGCCGATCACTCATAATTCCAGCCGGTACTAAGATAATGGCTGTAGCTAAGGAAGTTAAAGCAATTATTTCCCCGTTTACCTGTTGAGGTAAGCCAAGTGCTCGAATATAGAAATTATATACGACCATGAACGCCCCAAGGCCGATTTGTGTAAATATATTTGCCAAGATCGCCAATTTAATATTGCGGTTATAGGTCCGGAATTGCCCAACCCACTCTTGTAGAAAAGTCAATTTTTTTCGCCGCCCTTAGTTATTTAGTAAAATTGCATGGAATTCACCCACACAAAATTACTTCGTGTCCCTAAATAGTTTAGAGCTTTTTAAATGAATTGTAAATGGTTAACAGCCCACTCCTCCCTCGTGTCCGGCTTTTTAGGCATATACACATTTTCATAAGTAAAAACATAGGATAAAATGATCTTCTTCATTCATTAGAACGAATTGCGAGCTGTGTATCCTGTCTTCATCATTTGAGCCGGAATATGACAGCCATTCATATACGATAAATAGTTAGAAAAGAGGAGGAAAGTGTTTTGATTATCCATGTTGTCAAGGCTGGGGATCAATTATATGACCTTGCTCAGCGGTATCAGGTTGACCTCAATCAATTAATAGCAGTAAACGAATTACCTGATCCAAATCGGCTTGTCATTGGTTTGGCGCTACTTATTCCAATCAAAGGAACTTGGCATACCGTACTAGCGGGAGAAAGCATGTGGAGCATTGCCGGTAATTATCGAATACCTTTAAACTCTATTTTGAATGCCAATCCAAATATAGACCCCACAGCTCTTATGCCTGGTATGAAAATCTATGTACCATTGCAAAGTCATGAAGTACAACAAGGAGAGACTCTTGCTACTATTGCAAGTCTCTACGGCGTATCCATTTATTCACTGGCACAAGAAAATGCGCTGACGATAACCGATCCTATTTTCAGCGGACAAACATTATATATCCCTCGGGAAAAACCAATTATTGAGGTCAATGCCTATTCCTATCAACCAGATGCAGAAGGGGCCCAGTCTATACGGGAGGTTGGAGAACTATTAACGATTGCAAGCCCTTTTGCGTATTTGGTCCAGTCAGATGGAAGCATGGAACCGTTTGAGGATGTTTTAATGATTGCGGCAAGTTATGAAGAGAACATCGTACCGATGATGTCGATATTAAATTTCACCCCAGAGGATGAAGGATCTAGCGTGACACATACGATTCTTTCTAGTGAAGAATTAATGAATACTTTGCTTGATAATATTTTAGCGGTGATGAAGGAAAAGGGATATCAGGGATTGAATATCGATTTTGAATACGTGTTGCCCGAGGACCGGGAACGTTATAACACCTTCATTCAGCTTGCCGTCGATCGGTTGCATCCTGAAGGTTATTTCGTATCCACGGCGCTCGCCCCAAAAACAAGCGCTGATCAAACCGGATTATTGTATGAGGCACATGATTATGAAGCACATGGGCGACTTGCGGATTTCGTTGTCTTAATGACATATGAATGGGGATATATATACGGACCTCCCCAAGCGATTTCACCGATTAATCAAATGCGAAGAGTCGTGGAATATGCGTTAACGGAAATCCCTGCCGAAAAGATATTCCTCGGTTTTGAAATTTATGCAAGAGACTGGAAGCTGCCCCATGCAGAAGGTCAAGTTGCAGAAAACTTCAGTTCCCAGGAAGCGATTGAACGGGCGACGAGATATAATGCAGAGATTCAATATGACGAGGTCGCAGCATCCCCCTTTTTCCGGTATGTGGATGAGGAAGGGGTGGAGCACGAGGTTTGGTTTGAAGATGCAAGAAGTGCACAAGCCAAATTTGATTTAGCAAAAGAATATGGACTTGGCGGGATCAGTTATTGGGTGCTTGGTTATCCGTTCCCACAAAACTGGGAGCTGTTAAGGGAGAACTTTTTGGTTAGGAAAAGATTATAAAACGAAGAACGTGGCAAGCACACCCCAATAAAATAGCAAGATACTTAGATGGCGAATTTGAAAGAGAATTCGTCTTTTTGTATTGGTTGGATTATAACATTAGCACAAATTATCAAGTTTCCATAATTATTTTTAGATATACTTAAGACAAAAGATTAGGAGGTGTCCGGTTTGTCCTATCAAGAGCATGAAAAAACCATTCAACAAATATTGATTTTTATTGAAAAACATCTGACAGATAAATTACAGCTCCATTCTTTAGCAGAACAAGCCGGTTATTCGAAGTTTCATTTCCAACGTATTTTCCGGAGGATCACCGGTAAATCAGTCAAAGACTATATAAGGACACGCCGGATGTCTCAGGCAGCAAGTGATTTAATTTCTACAGATAAAAGAATAATAGATATTGCGTTGGATTACCGATTCGGTTCACAGGAAGCCTTCACAAGAGCCTTTAAGAAGGAGTACGACGTGACACCGGGACGTTATCGAAAATTACTCAGGAAACTAAATGATAAAGGAGAAATGAACATGGTTGAAGCGAACAATACTCCTGCCGGTTGGATTATGACAGGAGACACACCATCTGATTATGAGACAGGTTTGGATAATAGAATAGTCCATAGTGGTAATTACTCGGCATTTTTAAGATCAAAAGATGAAAGAGCTCGAGGTTTCGCGACATTGATGCAGCAAATCAAGGCAGATCGCTACCGAGGTGAGAGACTTCGCTTTTCCGCATTTGTTAAAAGTAAGGAGGTAAAAGGCTCAGCCGGATTATGGATGCGTATCGATCACTCTTCCGGGGAAGTACTTGCTTTCGACAATATGATGAATCGCCCAATCACAGGAACGAATGAATGGAATCATTTCAGCATTGTGTTGGATGTTCCAGTAAAAAGCGAAGTGATTTCGTTTGGGATATTATTGAACGGACAAGGTCAAGTTTGGATGGACGAACTTACATTTGAAATAGTAGACGAAAGTGTTCCGGTGACAGAGAATAATTCCAATGAGGAATTATCTAGCGAACCTGTTAATTTAAATTTCGAAGATTAACTACAAGATGCCTGATATGAAGGAGAATTTAATATGAAGAGATTCCTTTCAATCTTATTGCTGATTGCTAATGCAGTAACCTTTATGATAGGATTTGAATTTTTATTCGGTGAAGATAGAGATGAACACGAAATTTAAAAAGCAGAGGATGGGTAACCTCTGCTTTTTATGTGGTGTACTTCTCGATTCAGTTATTATAGTTCTCCGTACGGTTAATAAATTCCTCGGCAGCACTGTATCCTTGTTGCTTTAATACCCAACTGTTTGCAGCCGCTTCTATTAAGCCGGCAACATCACGGCCTGGCTGAAGCTGAATTTTAATATGCGGGATTTCTACTCCCATATAGTTCGTATACTCCGTTTTCATTTCGAGATCGTTATGGAGTTCATTTTCTCCCCACTTCGTCAATTCAATATCCAGTGCGATTCTTGTTTCATCTTGAAAAGCTTTATTTCCATAAACCTTTACGATATTCAATAAACCGACACTGCGGAGCGCGAGAAATTCTTTGTTCATCTCATTATGTGTCCCAAGAATCGTTTGGTGGCTTAGTTTTCTAAGCACAACAATATCATCTGCTACGAGGCGATGTCCCCTGCCAATAAGTGTATAGGCAGTTTCACTTTTTCCAATTCCTGATTCACCGCGAAGCAGAATTCCAATCCCGAACACATTGAGGCAGACTCCAGGCACGGCAATTTCCTCAGCAAGCGCTTTAGCCAAATAAGCATCCAGTTTGGCGATAAATTCGTAAGTAGAATCATTCGTCCGAAGCAATGGAATGTTCTCTTGTTCACAATACTGCACCAAATAAGTGAGTTCTTCCTGACCACGCGTCACAATAAAGCATGGCGGATGGTAATTGACAATATTACCTATTCGAAGCTTTCTTTCCTCTTCACTTAGTTGTTTTAAATAAGTGATTTCCGCCAGACCAAGTACTTGTACCCGCTCCATCGGGAAAAAATCAAAGTGACCAATAAACTCAAGCCCTGGTCGATGCGCTTTATTCTTTGAAACTTTACTGCCTAAATTATTTTCCCCTGCTAAAATCTCCAATGACAATACCTGAGCAATTTTCCCTACACTAACCGTTTTCAATTTGTCCACCCAATTCTATTTTTCTATTGTTTTCCGTTTCACAGATAATTGTATTTATTATACAATATTATGCCATAGATAGTAAGGGTAGAATAGAATTTTGTTCATACCAGAAAAAGCCAGGTCCAATATAGGAACCTGGCTTTCGTATTATTTTGTAAAATCGATTTTTCTACTAACATAGTACATGATGAATCCGCCAATAGTCATAGCTACGAGTTCACCCATGGCAATACCAAGGTAAGTCAGCCAGAATGGATAGCCCCCAACAATAACGAGTTGGATTGCAATAGTAAACATGGATATAACAACAATAATTGCAGTTACCACAAATTTCGCTTTAAGATTCTTCATTCTGTTCGTCACTGTCCTGACGACGATCAGTGTGAGAAGCGTTGCTAATCCTCCAACTGGTACATCAATGAACTTCATTGGCGACCATAAGAAGTTTGAAATGACCACACCTAAGAATACTGCAACGATATAACGTTTATGAAATATAGCTAGATAATTGAACATCTCGGATAGACGGAGCTGGAATGCTCCGAAGCTGATAGCAGAAAAGATGAAGGTTACAGCTACATACAATGCAGTAACAAGTCCAATTTTCGTCAGACTCTGAACTGAGGTGAGGGATTCTTCCTCGCGGTACACAGTAGTTTGATTCACTTTTATCATCTCCTTTGTAAAATAGCGATGTGCTATTTTAGTAATAATTATGGCCAAAGGACAGAAGTGCCATAATACGAGCAGAAAAAAGCTCGCTTTGCCAGTATAACAGATAGCATCTCGATTGCATAGTGGGTTCCTAAATTGGGAAAATACAAAAAAGCCCCAAGCATCTTTTGCTTGGAGCCTTTCTTCCTACAGAGGATAACGTATTGTGAGAATCCTTGTGGTTTTCCTTTATTCGAACGTAAGTAAGAGCTTCTCATGCGCTACGAGGTTTTAATAATCCTCTTCTAGTCGAACGCGAGAGGTTCTTGCGTGCTACGAGTCTTATGAATTCACTTCTAATCAAACGCAAGACTCTCTCACGTGCTATGAAGTCTTATGAATTCACTTCTAATCAAACGCAAGACTCTCTCACGTGCTATGAAGTCTTATGAATTCAATTCTAATCGAACGCAAGACCTCCTCACGTGCTATGAAGTCTTATGAATTCACTTCTAATCGAACGCAAGACCTCCTCACGTGCTACGTGTCTTATGAATTCAATTCTAATCGAACGCAAGACCTCCTCACGTGCTATGAAGTCTTATGAATTCAATTCTAATCGAACGCAAGACCTCCTCACGTGCTATGAAGTCTTATGAATTCACTTCTAATCGAACGCAAGACCTCCTCACGTGCTACGTGTCTTATGAATTCAATTCTAATCAAACGCAAGACGTTCTCACGTGCTACGAAATCTGAATCATCCCTTCTAATCGAACGCGAGGAGTATTCATGTAATCCCCGCAATACGTTCCATAGAATAAATCAGTAGAATATTTAAAAATGCTAAT
Source organism: Oceanobacillus luteolus (assembly GCF_042678205.1). NCBI lineage: Bacteria > Bacillati > Bacillota > Bacilli > Caryophanales > Bacillaceae > Oceanobacillus > Oceanobacillus luteolus. Next base: position 75,876 of record NZ_JBHUDE010000005.1, on the reverse strand, counting down.
ACTTATCGCATCTCCTCTTACTTAATTGTCCAGCCGCCATCAATCGGGAGAACGGCACCGTGGATATAATCCGCAGCACTACTGGCAAGGAAGAGAGTTGTGTTCGCCACTTCTTCTGGTTCGGCCCAGCGTCCAGCAGGGGTTTCCTCTTCCACCCATTTTGCCATTTCCCCACCATTAGCGAAATCACTCGCATTCATTGGAGTACGAATTGCACCTGGTGCTATTGCATTGGCCCGAATTCCTTTTTTACTAAAATCATAAGCGAGCTGTTTTGTATACCCAATAATGGCATGTTTGGAAGCTGTGTATGCTGCTCCGCCACCACCAGCGACCAACCCTGCAATCGATGCTGTATTTACAATCACTCCCTGCTTCCATTTCAGCATATGGGGAAGTATGTAATTCGTCACATAATAGATTCCTTTAACGTTCGTATTGAAAATCTCATCCCATAATTCCTCAGTCGTTTCAAGTGTTGTTTTATAATCATCGAGAATACCTGCCGTATTTACGAGAATATCGATGCGCACATACTCTTGAAGCGCTTGATGAACACTTTCAGCCACTTCCTCGACATCAGCCACATTGGTACAGCGATAGGCGAACTGATCGGGATAAGCCTGTTTCAATTCTTGTAAGCCGACCTCATTCCGATCTATCGCAAACACACATGCCCCTTGCTTAAGAAAAGCCTCTGCCTGCGCATAGCCAATCCCTGATGAAGCACCTGTAATAAAAACCGTCTTTCCTTCGTACTCTGAGAAATTCAACCATCATCATCCTTTTATATATTTTTGTGGAACAGCCACGTCAATCTCCAACTTGATAACTGCTTCACGAAGCTTACACCTTTGAATCTACCCTAATAAAAAAGAGCCCATGCAAAAATAGGCTCAATTTTATTTTACGATTTCCCAGTCTTCTGCCAGCAAATCGCAAACGGTCGGGGTAAACATTGTATACCCTTCCCCTTCTACATTTATTAATAAATATGGATTCAACTTTTCACCATCAATTTCACTTTCTCCAACAAGCTTCACATAAAGTTCTGCACCTGGCCAACCAGTACGGATCACTTTTTCGCCCGAACGTAAACGCGGTAAAACTTCTTCAAACTTCATTCGAACCATCCTTTCTTATAGTAGAAGTATAGAGGATTGATTGTGGAATTTCAAATAACGTAATGCACCGAATTTGAAGGCCTTCAAATTTTCGGGCGTTTGTAACATCTATGAGGTACCGAATGAGAGCACTATCTAATTTTTCGGGCGTTCATTGCAAACTTGAGCGACCGAACTAGAGAATCACTTTAGTTTTCAGGCACTCATAACGGCTTTGAGGTACCGAATTAGAGCACTATTTAATTTTTCAGGCGTTCATTGCAACCTTGAGCGACCGAACTAGAAAATCACTTTAGTTTTCAGGCACTCATTACGGCTTTGAGGTACCGAATGAGAGCACTAACTAATTTTTCGGGCGTTCATTGCAACCTTGAGCGACCGAACTAGAGAATCACTTTAGTTTTCAGGCACTCATTACGGCTTTGAGGTACCGAATGAGAGCACTACCTAATTTTTCAGGCGTTCATTGCAAACTTGAGCGACCGAACTAGAAAATCACTTTAGTTTTCAGGCACTCATTACGGCTTTGAGGTACCGAATGAGGGCACCGTTTAATTTTTCGGGCGTTCATGAGAAACCAAACAAGAAAATAAAAGTTTGTCCGTAGTGCACAGCACAAAAAAACACCCGCAAGCCACCTTCTTCCCTTTAGAGGATAGGTAAACCATGCGAGTGCTTTATTCATTTAGACGCTAGCCAATAACTTTTGCTCTTCTGTGTCATTATGCAACTTCAATACTTCTGACGTGGTTTCTTTCACTTCACGTAAAAGGTCTGGGTTTTCACGCAGCAGCTGCCCAAATGATGGAACCATTTCTTTAATTTTCGGTTCCCATTCTTCCATTTGGTCTGGGAAGCAGCGGTTTAAGATATCCAACATGACATGAACGGCTGTAGATGCTCCCGGTGATGCACCGAGTAATGCAGCGACTGTCCCGTCTGCTCCAGTAATGACTTCTGTTCCGAATTGCAATGTTCCTTTTCCACCGTGGTCGGTATCTTTAATCACTTGCACACGCTGACCGGCAACAATGAGATCCCAATCTTCGCTCTTCGCATTAGGAATAAACTCACGAAGTTCTTTCATGCGTTGTTCCTTCGACTGGATCACTTGAGTGACCAGATATTTGGTCAATGGTAATTCTTTCGCTCCAGCAGCAAGCATCGTAAAGACGTTGCTCGGTTTAACGGAAGTGATTAAGTCCATGTTTGATCCGGTTTTTAAGAATTTCGGTGAGAAACCAGCATATGGACCAAATAATAATTGTTTTTCGTTATTAATAAATCTTGTATCCAGATGTGGCACGGACATCGGCGGAGCTCCAACTTTTGCTTTTCCATATACTTTCGCATGATGCTGCTCCACAACTTCCGGATTGTTACATGCCATGAAGATTCCGCTGACCGGAAAGCCTCCGATATGCTTGCTCTCTGGAATACCTGTTTTTTGGAGAAGATGCAGGCTTCCACCTCCGCCGCCGATAAAGACGAACTTGGCGAAATGACACTCCGTCTTACCAGTAGCACAATTTTTCACTTTGACTTCCCAGCCGTTTTTCTTGCGTTTCAAATCTTCTACTTCATGGTTATATTGGACATTCGCTCCAGTTTCTTCCAGATGTTCAAAAAGCTTCCGTGTTAAGGCACCGAAGTTGACGTCCGTTCCGCTATCAATCTTCGTAGCAGCTATTCCATCTTCAAGTATCCGATCATTCATGACAAGCGGCATCCATTCTGCAAGCTTTGCAGGATTCTCGGTGTATTCTATATCTTCGAAAAGTGGGTTTGTCTTCATTTCTTCATAACGTTTTCTTAAAAATTCCACGTTATTTTCGCCTTGCACTAAACTAATATGCGGCAATGCACGGATAAATTTCTCCGGCTCACTTAACAACCCTCTTTTTACGAGGTAAGACCAAAATTGTAAGGAAACCTGGAATTGCTCGTTGACATTGTTTGCTTTCGTCATATCGATTGTTCCATCCGGTTTTTCCGTAGTATAATTCAACTCACATAATGCGGCATGCCCTGTACCAGCATTATTCAATTCATGCGAACTTTCTTCCCCAGCTTTATCAAGCTTTTCAAACACGGTAATATCCCATTCTGGTGCCAACTCCTTCATCAAAGTACCTAGTGTTGCACTCATGATCCCCGCACCAATTAAAATAACATCTGTGCTTTCCCTTTTAGTCATACTATCCTCTTCCTTATCTGTTTTTTAAAATGAAAGTGCTTCCACAATTAATTTTTAAAAAAACATCGACGGATGCTACCTATATTTCTTTATATTTATAACACTATTATTTTATCATATTCCCTCTTCTCTAACCACAAATTCCGTTAAAAACAATATTTTCTGGATAGAAATGGTTCATCTTAGGATGGACCGTGAATGAACTGGAAATATCACTTTTTTAGGCTACTGACAAAAGGGGGTAATCATTGTACAATGGGAGTTGAAGTGCTTAATTATAATTCTATATTAAATATATGCAATGGAGAGGGATGCAGGATGGAAGTACGTGTGGAAAAAGACTTTTTAGGGGAAGTGCAAATACCTGATGCAGCTTATTACGGAGTACAAAGCGTCAGGGCGCGGGACAATTTCCCGATCACTGGTTATAAAGTGGATGAAACCCTCATCCGTGCGGTTGGATATGTGAAAAAAGCGGCTGTTATGGCTAACGCTGAACTTGGGCAGCTTGATAAGAAACTCGCTGAAGCAATCAAGCAAGCGGCTGAAGAAGTAATTGCAGGCAAATTTAATGACCAGTTCATCGTAGACCCGATTCAGGGTGGTGCCGGTACATCTTTCAATATGAATGCGAATGAAGTGATTGCAAATAGAGCGCTTGAAATTCTAGGCGAGGAAAAAGGAGACTACAGTATTGTCAGCCCGAATTCCCATGTCAATATGGCTCAGTCGACAAATGATGTATTCCCTACAGCAGTAAATATCGCCCTTATAGATAGGTTGCATGGGCTAGCAGAAAAACTCGCAGATCTTGTAGAGGCCTTCAAGAGCAAATCACAAGAATTTGACCATGTGATTAAAATGGGAAGAACTCATCTGCAAGACGCAGTGCCGATTCGTCTCGGACAGGAATTTATCGGTTATTATTCTGTGATGCAGCGTGACTTGGAAAGAATCAGCAGCTCGATGAAAGGCCTGCGCTCTGTCAATATGGGCGGAACTTCGGTTGGTACAGGTCTGAACGCGTTACCGGAGTATACAGAAAAAGTTGTTGAGTATTTAACGGACCTCACCGGCTTTGAAATAAAAAGCAGTGAAAGTTTAATAGACGCAACCCAAAATACCGATGTGTACACTGAAGTTTCAAGCATGCTGAAAATCCATGCTCTCAATATATCAAAAATCGCAAATGACTTGCGTTTAATGAGTTCTGGCCCGACTGCCGGTTTTGGTGAAATCAACCTGCCAGCACGTCAAAGTGGTTCTTCCATTATGCCAGGAAAAGTAAACCCAGTTATCTGTGAAGTTATCAACCAAATCGCTTATCAAGTCGTTGGAAACGACACAACAATTGGAATGGCGGCAGAAAACGGACAGCTGGAGCTAAATGTGATGAAGCCAGTACTTGTGTTCAACTTGCTGGAGTCGATCTCCATTTTAGAAAATGGACTACGTATCTTTAGAGAATATGCGATCGAAGGAATGACAGCGAACATTGAACATTGCCGCAATATGGTCGAGCGCAGTATTTCTCTTGTTACAGCAATCAACCCGTATGTCGGTTATGAAAAAGCAACAGAAGTGGCACGTATCGCCCTTGAAACAAACCGCCCAATCCGGGAGATTTGTATCGATAACGGAATTCTTACAGAAGCAGAAGTAGATATGATTCTTGATTTGAATAATCTAACTTCCCCAGGAATTGCTGGTAAAGATAAAGTATACGCTGGTAAATAAATATACGAAGTAAGGGCAATCAAAGATGACTTTGATTGCCCTTATTATTTCTTAACGTAATCGCGAGGTTCCTTTATTTCCCAAAATGATTCGGAAGATGACAACTTGTATGGCTGCTTCCTTCCTGTTTCATTCCCCAATACATATGCAAAAAGTACGATACCCGTTTACAACTAGGATGGTTTTTTATATTTTTAAGCAGGCCTTTTTTGACAGCTTCGCTAAGAAATGGTTGATTCAATTCTTCTTTTAGCAGCAATAGAGACTCCCTTTCAATTGACTCATGGACGTAAGCTAGCGCATCATCTATGGACTCCATCACTTTTTCAATCGTCAGCGAACCTTTGGATGGTTCCCTTAAAAGGAAAAATATTTCCGAAGTGATGGCTGGGAATGTCATATGATTAGCCAATACATTCGTTTTCTCAACGAGTGACTCTGCCAAGTATTTATTGTTCAATGGTAAGTTGCCGAACAACAGCAATTCCATATAACTTTTCATTAAACCTTGAATTGCGTATACTAAATCGTATTTCGTCGTAGCCACACTTTCTCCATACACATTCTCCAACATGACCAATATCGAGTTTTGAATCATTTCATTATAGCAAAGAATCTGGGCAAGAAACTCCTCGTTAAAGAAATGTGTTTGCTCCTTCACGAAAATCTTGGCAAAGCCCGATTGGTCGGAAAAACTCTCTAAATGATAAAAATAAAAATTATACAGTAATTGTTCCGGATCACTTTCGCTGACCAGCTGGTCAACATCAGCGACAAAAGTCTCGAGGTACTCATGAATCATCTCCGAAATCAACTCGTCCTTTGACTTGAATGAAAGATAAAACGCACCCTTTGAAATGCCGGAGTGTTCAGTTATTTCTTGCACTGAAGTAGCAGAAAATCCTCGCTCAGCAAACAGCTCCAATGCCTTTTCCATAATCAGCTCTCTTTTTTCCACTTTACCGTCCCACTTTCCGCTATTATCGTTGACTTATGACCCAATAGTCATTTATTATAAGAAAATGAGTTTATAAAGTCAATTAAGGTAGGTGCAACATGAAAGGTATTGTCAATTTTGTAATGAAGAATAAACTTGCCGTATGGCTGTTGACCATTATTGTTACAGCTGGCGGTATTTATGCCGGTACGCAAATGAAAACCGAATCGATTCCGGACATCTCCATTCCATATTTAATGGTAATGGATGTTTATCCTGGGGCAACAGCTGAACAGGTGATGGATGATGTTACGATTCCACTAGAACGGGCGATTGAGGACTTGGAGGATGTGAAGAATTTATACTCCACTTCATCTGCCAGTCTTTCTAATATTCAAATTGAATACGAATATGGCGTGGATATGGATGAAAAACGCCGACAATTGCAAGATATAGTAGAAAATGTCACTCTCCCAGATGATGCTCAAGAACCATCGATAACTGCAATCAGCATGGATATGATGCCAGTCGTTGCGTTAAGTATCAGCAGTGAAACGGAGGATATTGTTGAACTGACATCAACTGTCACTAACGTTATCCTTCCTAAGATTGAAAAGCTGGATGGTGTAGCATCGGCTACCATGACTGGTCAGCATGTGGAAGAAGTACAACTTACTTTTGACCAGGCGACTCTAGAAGAGCTTGACCTTACGGAGGATTCTGTTAAAGACATCATCCAAGCAAGTGACCTGGATGTTTCCCTCGGATTATATGAATTTACAGAAGGTGAGCAAGCCGTATCTGTAGATGGTAAATTCATGACCGCCGAAGATCTGAAAGAAATGATTATTCCTGTTACACCAACAGAGACGAATCCTGAACCATTTATCGAGCTTGGTGAGATCGCCGAGATTGAAACCGTCGGTCAAGTCGAATCCGTTTCCCGGACGAACGGTGAGGATGCGATTGCGATCCAAATTGTTAAAGGCCAACAAGCAAACACAGTTGATGTTGTAAATGCTGTAAAAGAACTCATGGATGAAGAACAAGAACGATTGGATGGCCTAGTCGTCGATGTTTCTCTTGATCAAGGGCAACCGATTGAAGACTCCGTGAGTACGATGGTAGAAAAAGCATTATTTGGTGGTTTAATTGCCGTTATCATCATTTTACTTTTCTTACGTGATATCAAGTCAACGGTCATTTCCATCATTTCTATTCCAGTTTCCATTTTTATAGCTTTCCTTATTTTAAACTACCTCGATATTACGATGAACATTATGACACTCGGGGCAGTTACGGTAGCAATCGGTCGGGTAATTGATGACTCGATTGTCGTAGTGGAAAATATATATCGACGTCTGCATTTGAAAGACGAAAAACTAACAGGACGGGCATTGATTCGTGAGGCTACGATTGAAATGTTCAAACCAATCCTTTCGTCCACTCTAGTAACGATCGCGGTATTTGCACCAATCGCATTTATGGGTGGAATGGTCGGTGAGCTATTCATGCCATTCGCATTAACGATGTCCCTCGCGTTACTTGCTTCTTTACTTGTGGCGATTACCATTGTACCTTCCCTATCCCATACGTTATTTAAAAAGAAATTATATGGTGACCGGACGGTAATCAAACATAAAGAACAAGGGAAATTTACTCAAGGATATAAAAAGGCCCTGAATTGGACTTTAAATCATAAAATTATTACGTCCATCACAGCAATTGCTTTACTCGTTGGAAGCTTACTTCTAACACCACTCATCGGATTCAGTTTCCTAGGCAGTGAAGAGGAAAAAGTAATGTACCTCACCTACTCCCCAGAACCTGGTGAGCTAATGGAAGACACGTTAGAATATGTTGGTGAAGTGGAAGATAAACTAATTGACCGTGAGGATACAGAAATCATTCAGCTTTCTGTCACTGACTCCTCTGATCCACAAGCCGCTATGATGGGTGCAGGTGGAGGAGCGTTGATATTCGCAACGTTTGATAGTGAGATGGAGAATTTCTCTGAAGTAAAAGAGGAAATTAAAGACGAACTATCAGAAATTGACCACCCTGGTGAGTGGATCAGTCAAGACTTCAGTGGAATGAGTATGTCATCCAATGAACTCAGCTATACATTTTACAGTGAGAATTTAAATGATTTAAATAAAGCTGTCGAAATGGTTGAGGAAGAAATGGCTGCTAATGATCGCTTGACAGATGTAACCTCAACAGCAGAAAGCACATATGTCGAACACATATTGAACGTAGATCAGGCGGAACTATTACAATATGGCTTAACGACAGGTCAAGTAGTCGGGGCGCTAAGTAGTACTGGTTCCCAAGAAGTGATTACAACTGTTGAAAAAGATGGAGATACATTAGATGTCATTGTTCAGCAGGAGGAACAGACCGCTGTCACATCGATTGATGAGTTACTGGAAACACCGATAACAATTCCTGCTGCACCTGGTACAGAGCTTCCATTATCGGATTTGGTGACCGTTGAAGAAGATGCAACAGTTGCTTCGTTATCAAGAAGTAATAACCAATATTACGCTTCAGTATCTGGGACGATTTTGGATCAAGATATTTCTCAAGTGACATCTGAAATGGATGAAGCTATTGAAGCAATGGAATTACCAAAAGGTGTGGAATACGGCATCGCCGGGGTTGCTGCAGATATGGAGCAAACCTTTGAACAGCTAGCTGTAGCAATGCTTGCAGCAATAGCGATTGTCTACTTTATTCTTGTAGTCACCTTTAGCGAAGGTATTGCACCATTCGCTATCCTATTCTCCCTGCCATTTGCTGTCATTGGTTCCTTCGTCGGCCTATACCTGACAGGAGAAACAATCTCAGTAACGGTTATGATGGGACTTCTGATGTTAATTGGAATTATCGTCACGAACGCCATTGTTCTTGTCGATAGAATCATCAGAATGGAACGCAGTGGCATGACATTGCGAGAAGCAATCATTGAAGGTGGAGGAACTCGTCTCCGTCCAATCTTAATGACAGCTATCGCAACGATTGGAGCATTGATTCCATTGGCTGTAACCGGTGGTAGTGGACTTGTTTCAAGAGACCTAGGTATTACTGTTGTCGGCGGACTTGCTAGTTCGACATTCCTGACACTATTCATCGTACCGCTTGTGTATGAACTATTATCGAAGCTATTCAAAAAGGATAGAAAAAATATTATAGAAGATTAAACTTTAAGAGCGATCAGAAGTGGATTCTGGTCGCTCTTTTTTATAGCTTGAGGTTAGTAATGAATTCTTATTTTTGAATATCGACATTTAAATTGTGAACTTCAGCATTTATTTAAAGTACGACTTTTTCATAATGAACATTCTCTTTAGAAGTGACCCTTTTTAACCTCAGAACGAGTTTTCTCAAATTCCATTAAGGTCAGTCGTTCATTCACGATTATTTCTTTCGTAACTTTAAAACCGTTCTTTTTATAAAATTTAACTGCTGGGATATTTTTAGATGCTGTTGCAGTTTTTATTGTGATACCTAGATACTTTTCTTCGAGAAAGATAAACAGTTTTTGGGCAATCCCTCTTCCAAAATAATCAGGGTGAACAAACAGCCGATGAATATCGACTACCTCATTTACTTCTTTTATTGATAAAACGCCACAAAGTCTATCATTGTAAAAATAACCGTAAAATGTTTCTCCACACTGTTCTAATATATCGATTGTTTCTTTAAGTGGTGGTAGTTCCAGATAATTAATGATTTCCGCCTCTATTTTGTAAGAGGCTACTTGAAGCTCCAAGACCTCTTCAGAAATAGTACGGTCGCGGATATCGAGTTCTTTGATCAAGACACATCACCTTCTACAGTCATAATGAATCAGCTATTATCAGGAGCAGGCATCTTTAATTATACCTAATAGACGTTCTGCCTCAGCCTTCTCTATATTCTCAGCCAGCCTGGCGCCCGCAAGGATCGGCTCCCATTGTAAGATTTCGTCTCTAGAAAAATCACTCTTACTAAGATATACTCGCATATACATTTCAGCTAGCTCTGTGGAAAGCTGTGAGTACAAAAGGTATGTCCGACAAATGTCAGCACAGCTATCCCCTGCACTTGCATCTACCCAGTCTATTATTTTTACTTCATCATTATCTGTAACAATTAAATTAAAAAAGTGGAAATCTCCATGGCATAAACTATTGTTATTCGGCATGGATTCTAATTTGCGAACTAAACTAGTTTTATATTTTTCTTCGATGACAGCCTGCTTAATTTTACTCCTTAATTTAACCGCCATCGGTTCGAATGAATCAGCTGTAACGCTATGAATCTGTTGCTGCACGTCAATGGAGAGATCCATGTAATGCTCCGTTTGCTGTCTATTCTCAGATACAAGTTCACCAATTGTTTTCCCGTTGATATGCTCCATGACTATCGCTTGTTTCCCATGTACTTTCAAAACATCAATGACTCGGGGTACAGGAAGTCCTTTTGAATACACAAACTCCTGCTTTTTCGCTTCATAAACTGACTCTGTATCTGGTAAATGGTCTTTAAATACCTTGACAACCATACCCTCACAAAGATAGATCTCTGCAGTATTTCCCACTGCTATTGGTCCTTCTAAATTCATTTGCTTTCTCCTCATCCATACTCTATTGTCAAAAAAATGGGCCAATCAAGGAACTCCTGACTGACCCAAACGATGTATTATTTATCTGATTAAAATAATCCAAAATCAATTCCAGTAATAAAGTAAGTTGCGACTAACAACACTAGTAAATACCCTGAACTCAACCAAAACAAATCATATTTTGGCTTATCCACATTCATAAGGAAAAGATAAATATGAATCATTCCGAACAGCATGAGTCCGAATACATACATGATTAAAAAGAAATCAATCAGTACGAATCCGAAGAGGGTGAAAATTAAACAAAATACAAGGACGAACGGAATGTTGACGATAGCATATTTCGTTAATAATAATTGGTGATCCATTTTTCTGTTGCCGAAGTAGGATAGCATAAAGTACAAAGAAAAATACCCAATGGCAAATGTAGCGAGCCAACCTAGCATCGTAAGGAATAAAAAGTCGATTCCAATCGAGGGACCAAAGAGGCTTCCAAAGCCGCCGAACGCGTTGTCCATAAAGTTTTTAACACTAAAATAAGCAGATACCCCTACAAGTATAGTAAGGATTACAAAAATGATGACACTTGTTTCTATACTGATGGATCGATTCGAAACGATTAAGGAATGCGGTCTGAACACAGCATCCTTCACAATACTCTTCGATTCATTCATGCTCTTTCCAAAGTCAAAGTTGATTTTGTTTTGGGATTTTGTTTCTTGCTGATTAGAACTTTGTTCCATATTCGCTTGATGAGGGGTGTGGATCTCTGGTTGAGTGGTTGAAGCATGTTGATGTAATGTTTCTTCTTGGGGGTCAGTAATTTCCTCTTCCGTTTGATTTTCATTGTTTTCAGAATCAGGGTTTAAATTTTTGTCCATTCCTTTTCTCACCTTTCCTATTCATTTCTATCACTCTTTTAACCTATGTTCCTCTGGATTAAACATACAAGCTCCAGGTATTATACAAACATAACTTTTCACTATTTACAATAGACTTATGAATTAGGAGTAAGGTGGCAAAAAGGGGCAGTGTTAGTGTATCAACTCTCCCTGCCCATTTCCTGCATTATAATTTTTTAACAAATTCTGATTTTAACTTCATCGGCCCGAAACCATCAATTTTACAATCAATGTTATGATCGCCATCAATTAGTGTAATATTTTTCACTTTTGTTCCTTGTTTCAGCGGATTCGAGCTTCCTTTTACTTTAAGATCCTTGATTAAAGTCACGGAGTCTCCATCTGTAAGGATATTGCCAAATGCATCTTTCACAACTGACTCTGTTTCTTCTGTCTCTGCAGCAGGTGACCATTCATGACCGCACATTGGACAAACTAAAAGAACACCATCCTCATATGTAAGATCAGATTGGCACTCTGGACAATTAGGTAATTGACTCATATGTATCCCTCCATATTAATTTTAAATAAGCAGGCTTAGCTTTGATTCTCCCATGCTTTTAAGATTTTGTCTAATGTACATATCCGTCTATCCCCCATCCTGATAAAAGTCTGTAACTGCAGAATATTTTTTAATTTATCTAAAAATTCATTGACATGTATTGATGTATTAGTGTACTATACAAATAGTACACTAATTTTTGTTTTTAGGAGGCTAAAAATATGAACGCTTGGTTGGCTTTAACAAAGAAGGAATTGCGCCTTGGTTTACCCATATTCATCTTTGTTTTGATTCTCTATGCTGGAGTCATTGCCTTAGCTTATTACATTGGTTATCGTCTCGGCTTGGAAGAGGAACTCATCATGGGAGCATTAGGAGTTGTTCTTCTGTTCCACTTATTCTTCTTATTCCTCTACCTCCTCTATGCTTTGAATTCCGAAAGAAAGAGATTGCATCTATGGTTGCATACACCAATGCCAGTCACAGGTTTGCTCCTCTCTAAACTGGCAGCAGGCATCTTGTTTATGTCACTAACCTTTATTCCTATCGCGATATTTACAAATAATTTCTTCAGTGACCATTATAATTTTTTGACGGAGCAATCAACGATAAATCTTCTTGGACTATCCACCTTTGGAATTTACACCTCAGCCATTCGGATGGCGTTGACGTTCATGTTCTTTTGGTCAATCTTCCTGACATGTAGCCAGCGGATGAATGATTTCCTTAGTTTTTTAATTACATTTGCATCCTTCTTACTGTTCGGGTATCTTTACGACCAATTCGTCCATTTGTCATTCATTCAAATGCTCACAGATTGGGGAGCTATTTCAGCAAACGACGTCATTACAGGATTTGAGTTCAAGTTTACGATGACGGAAGATTATTTTGAAGCAGGAACAATGATGGATACTTCCATTTTCTATATTGGACATTTTATTAGGGATTCGATTATGGCAATCCTTATGTTTTTCGGTGCATGCTGGATCATAGACAAAAAAGTAGAGGTGTAGACATCATGGCAGAATTATTTCATTCATCTAAGCCTATATACGAACAAATTGCAGAAATGATTAAGAAACGGATTATCCGGGGTGAACTGACGGCAGGTGGTAAATTGCCATCCGTCCGCGAAATGGCAATTGAAGTAAATGTCAATCCGAATACGGTACAACGAACTTATAGGGAGTTGGAAACGATGGATATTGTTGAATCCAAACGTGGGCAAGGAACATTTGTTACAGAGGATACGGAAGTGATTGCATCCATACGTGAAGAAATGAAAAAGGAAATCTTAATGAATTTCACCAAGCAGATGTTTGAAATGGGCTATACAAAAGAAGAGATAAAACAGGGATTAACGGAATATTTAAATCGGAAAGGAGAATAAGCAGTGATTAAGTTGACGAATGTAACGAAAAAATACGGATCCCGAACTGCACTGAATCAAGTGGATTTGGAACTTGATCAAGGTAAATTGATCGGACTTGTCGGGGAAAATGGCAGCGGAAAATCGACTACTTTAAAGTTGATTGCCGGATTGATCCATCCGACAAGTGGTGAGATTACGGTAAATGGAGAAAAAGTGAATCGGCAAATCGCTTCTTCTGTTGCCTATCTGTCAGAGCTTGATGAATATTACCGCTTTTTTACTGTCAAGGATGCGATTGAGTTTCATGCAAGTCAATTTGCGGACTTTGATATCGAAAAAGCATATGAGATCATGGATTTCATGAAGCTTGAACCGGAAAAGAAATTAAAACATCTTTCAAAAGGGAACCGTGGGCGGGTCAAGATCGTACTAACATTAGCACGCCATACTCCGGTAGTTTTGATGGATGAACCCTTTTCCGGCCTTGACCCGATGGTCCGGAATTCCATTGTAAAAGGATTGATTTCCTTTGTGGATTTGGAAAAGCAGCTCATCTTAATTACCACTCATGAAATTAGAGAAATAGAAAACATCCTGGATGAGGTAGTGGCTATAAAAGACGGTCACATTATTGGCCATCATAACGTCGATGACCTTAGGAAGGAAAACCAACTCAGCATTGTGGATTGGATGAACGAGATCTATGGATAGATGGGGAGTCCGTGTATATATCTCTAGTAAGTTTTTAAAGGCAAGCCCTAACTCCTCATCCATCGGCCTTAAACCAACTAAGTCTCAAGGCTGAGATAAAATAAATCTTTAGCTCATTATAGAATTTTTGTTTTCATTATAAGCTTAACTTAAGGATTAATTAGGGGATTGGGACAATAAAACAAACCATTGTCTCCAAAAAAATCAGGGGCGGGGGAAGTAAATGATTCGATTTATTTTAAACAGGAAGATCTTGGTCGGGTTGTTAACTATTTTAACGATTTTGGTAGGGGCCTATTCCATCACCAAGTTAGATGCGGAATTAATGCCGGAAGTTGATTTTGATGGTGCTTATGTCGCCATTAGTGCTGGGGATATGGCGGCAATCGAAGTGGAACGGCAGATTACTACACCATTGGAGCGAGCAATTCTTGGAATTGAAGGTGTAGAGGATGTTTTTTCTACAACAATGACCGGGATGAGCAATATTCAAATTATGATTGAGCAAGGCCGTGGTGAAGAAGTTTCCAAGGAAATCCAAACGACCACTACTACAATGATTGCCAATATTTCAGGAGTGACCGATGTTATCGCAGAGCAAATGAGCTTGAATCAAAGCTATGAGTTTTTCATGGACATCTCCGACGGGGACATGAATGACATGACACGTTTTGCAGAGGAAGTCCTTGAGCCCCGTTTAGAAGATTTACCAGAAGTAAAAGATGTCGCTCTGATGGGTATCCAGGAATATGAAATGGTCATTTCCTTTAACAAGGATCGTTTGACAGAACATGGATTAGACAGTAACCAGGTGATATCGATTATCCAGCAGGCAAATACAGATGCAACATTAGGGGAATTCACTGCTGAAAATGAACAACCTGCAATACGTTTTGAGACCAATCTTTCTTCGGAAGAGAACATTGAAAATATAAAAATCCCAACACAGAATGGTTTAATCACCGTTTCTGATATTGCTCAAGTCTCTTTAGAGCCAATGGAAACATCTTCGTATGTCTGGAAAGAAGGATCGAAGGATTTTATTTTTGTCCAAGTCGGCAGATCTGCTGGTGTGACTCAAATTGAAATGGCCGATGCTGTAAGAACAGAAATTCAAAAGATAAAAGACGAAAATTTAGTGGATGGCTTTACGGTAAATGAGCTTGTCGCACAAGCGGATTATGTAGAAGATTCGATTAATGGGATAACGGAAAACATCATTATCGGAGGAATTATCGCAATTCTCATTCTACTTGTTTATCTGCGCAATATCTGAGCCACCGTCATTATCGCCATCTCGATTCCAACTTCCATTTTGTTGACATTTATGTCCATTTGGATGTTGGGTTATAGTTTCAATATGATGACATTAGTCGCCTTAGGACTTGGTGTAGGAATGATGGTCGACTCCTCCATCGTTATTTTAGAATCCATATTCAAGAAGAAAGAAATAGGACTTGATGCACGTCAAGCTGTCCTGGAAGGAACAAGAGAAGTAAGCTCTGCAGTCATTGCTTCCATACTCACGACAATCGTTGTGTTTATACCGATTGGATTAATGAGTGGTGATGTAGGTCAGTTCATGGTCATTCTGTTCGCTGTTGTTTCCGTCACATTGATCAGCAGTCTTCTCGTTGCTTTCACTATCATCCCTGCCCTTTCGGAAAAATTTTTGAAAGCACCGAAGAAAAAAGTAAAAGAAGGAAAACTGCTCCGAATTTATGACCGTATCATTTCTTGGATTGTAAAGAGAAAACGTCATAGCTTGGCCATGGTTGTCATCTTTATCGTCATGTTCGCTGGTTCAGTCTTTCTCTTATTCAAAATTCCAATGACGATTATGCCTGATATGCTAAATCGATATACAGAAATCTTGGTTGAATTGGAACCTGGGATTACACCAAATGAAAAAGAAGAACTCGTTTCACAAGCTACAAAAGAATTGAACCAAATTGACGATGTGGATACAAGCTATATCATGGACGATGGCACGCTGCTCTTCATGCTGATTAATATGACTAAAGATGAGGACATCACGAGAGAACAAAAGGAAGTCAATGAGGAAATCTTAAGAAGTTTACGTGGACTCACTGAAAATTATCCAATAGTAAGTGTTGAGAGAGCGATGGTAGCAACTGTTGGCCAACCAGTACAAATTCAAGTAAAAGGAGAAGAGTTTGATCAGTTGCTGGATATTGCCAATTCGCTTAAGGAAGAATTGAGTGATATTGAAGGCTTAGTTGGAATCAACACCTCGATGGAACGGACATGAATTGAAAAAGTAGTCGAATTGGACAGCAAGAAAATGGATGACGCAGGCATTTCTGAACTTCAATTGCGGGGAGCGATGGAAGAAGCATTTCTACAAATGCCAATTAGTGAAATCAGCACGGATGACCGTACCGTTCCATTGGTCGTAAAATGGAAAGATGAAGTCGTTTCAGAAGCAGAATTATTAGAATGGAAAATTCCTACAGCTCAAGGGGAAGAAAGTTTAGGCACATTCATCGACTTACAAAGTGTGGAAGTCCCAAATGAAATCTCTCATTTGGATGGGGAAAGATATATTACCGTATCAGCTGACATAGAGAATACAGATTTGGGAACAGTTAATCGGGAGATACAACAATTGCTTAGTGATTTTGAGACGCCAAATGGCTATACGGTTTCAACAGGCGGGGATATTGAAACTCAACAAGAGTTGATTTACGATCTCGCATTGATTTTGGTGATTTCTGTCTTCCTCGTCTATCTTGTTATGGCAGTACAATTTAATAACTTGGCACATCCACTGATTGTGATGTCCACCATTCCGATGGCATTCATTGGGGTTGTAGTTGGGTTGTTTGCAACACAACGAGAACTCAGCATTATGTCGGCGATGGGGATTTTGATGTTATTTGGAATTGTATTGAACAATGCAATCCTGCTAATTGACCGCACGAACCAATTGCGGAGAAAAGGAATGTCTGTGAATGAGGCGATTGTAAGTGCAGGTAAAGACCGAATCCGGCCGATTTTTATGACGACCTTCACAACAGTTGGTGGAATGATGCCACTCGCATTGGCAACCGGAACAACCGGGAATTATCAAGCACCTATGGCAACCGCCATCATATCCGGACTGCTTTTTGCAACGATGATAACTCTCGTATTAATCCCAGCAGTATATCGACTCTTCCATTCGTTCGGCAATGGCATTCGGAAATTGTTTAAACGGGAAAGGAAAAACAAAGTAATAGAAAGCACGAATGGACCGAAACCTATCGAACTCGTAAAATAAACTACAATATATTTAACATAAAATAATTAAGGGACGCGGGATATCCATCCAGCGTCCCTTTAAGAAGGGGGACTAAGGTTCGGAACATTTGTCCCATTTGTTTTTTTAGACAAATACTCCGAACTTTAGTCCGGTTTTTTTATAATAAACTTTTATTTGGCTTGCTATATGATTCTTTCAATAAATTTTTATTTACTTTACCGACATCTGTCTTCGGCAATTCCTCTATAAAAATAAATTGCTTCGGTACTTTATAACGAGTCAATTGCTCGTTACAATACGCTTCCAATTCTTCCGGAGTAAGTTTACTTTCACTTACAATAAATGCCGTTACCGCTTCTCCCCATTTTTCATCCGGCATTCCAACCACTGCCGCTTCTGATATGTCGGGATGAGATTCCAGCCAATGTTCAATCTCTAGCGGATAGACATTTTCGCCGCCTGTGATGATCATATCCTTTTTCCTTCCCACGATATATACATATCCGTCCGCATCCTGCCGTGCCAAATCACCGGTCCTGACCCATCCATCCACAAGCGTCTCCTCTGTTTCTTCTGGTCGGTTCCAATAATACATAAATGCATGATTCCCACGGACATACAGTTCCCCCACCTCATCTGTACCTGCATGTAACGAGTCTTCGGCTACAATTTTAATTTCATTAAACAGCATCGGTTTCCCTACCGAGCCCATCTTGTTCATAACATCACTCAGATCAATATAAAAGTTATTCGGACCCGCTTCGGTTAAACCATACCCCTCTTTAAAGACGATTCCTTTATCAAGGAAAGCCTGGTATACCCGAAGAGGACAAGGAGCACCGCCAGAAACGAACAGTTTCATACTTGGAAATTCAGTGGTTCTAAAGGTTTCTGATTCGATTATCATATGATACATCGTAGGCACTAACATGACAACCGTACATTGGTGCTTATTAATATCTGACATGACTTGCTCTGGGTCAAAGTCAGAACGAAGAACGACCTTTCCGCCGACTAATAATAGTGGCAGAGACAATACATTCAATCCACCTGTATGAAACATCGGTAAACATGTAAGTGTCACATCATCTTTTGTCAGTCCCCAACTCGTAATCGTATTTAATGCATTCCATAAAATCGAACGGTGTGACAGGATGACACCCTTTGGCCTTCCGGTCGTTCCTCCGGTGTAAATCATTGCTAGAGGATCAATCTCTTCCATTTTAGTTTCGGTATCTATAAATCCTGAAATGATCTCTTTTTCCAAGTAATCATCGTGCTCGATGATAAGTGTATTTACCTGATGATCACAAACTGCTAGTTTCGCTGCAAAATTGGGTGATGCACCTACTAGTATTGGAGCGGAATCATTTAGGCAATAATTCAACTCAGATGTTGCAAGCCGCCAATTGAACGGTACAAATATTGCACCTATTTTCATACAGGCAAAGAAAAAATCAAAGTAACTGATATCATTAGGTGATAGAAGACCAACTCGATCCCCTTTTTTCACACCTTTTGCATGGAATATTGCCGTAAGTTTCATTACTCGTTCGTGTAACTGTTCATATGTCCAAGACTTATTTGTCTTTGCATCAACTATAGCTGTTTCCTTCGGTGTGAGTTTTACCCGACCCTCAAACCAATTCACATCATTAACCATCCGAGACACCCCTTGCCAACGAATTAATTAACCATACTATAATCCAGCAAAGTTACAACGTAGTTACATGATTCAAAAAGCATATTTATCCATATAACCGAATCCGGACAATACGCTTCCGTCCGTGGCTCCGCATCCCCCGATACACCTTCGCTTTCCGTGGGCGGCTGGTGAGCCTCCTCAGGCGCAAGCGCCTTGTGGGGTCTCACCGATGCCTCTGCTCCCACAGGAGTCTTCGGTGTATCGGGGGATGCTCCGAGGAGAACAGTTAAATAGCTTATTTATAAATATTAAAAGAGATTCCTTTGTAAATAGTTTTGTAGTTTAATTCAATTAACTAATATTCTAATCTTCATTCTATATTTTAAATAAAATTCATTGCGTATAACCTGGCTTTAGCAGGGAGCAGTCCAAATACCCCGAGACTCCTGCAGCAAAGCAAGGAGGCTCACGGGCCGCCTGCGGAAAGCGAGGGGTATTGGACTGCGGACCTCGGATAGAAGCGTTGCTATTTCCAATTCAAGAAAGCAGGAATTTGGTTACTATTGTCGAATTAGTTAGGTAGAGATATTTAAGGAGGCATGTTGGTGGATAAATTATGGATTGACTCTTCAAAATAATACATTTTGAGGAGGATGAGGAAATGATAATTACTTATAAAACTGATAAAAATATAAACCGCGACCAATTGGAAAGCTTATATAATGACGTGGAATGGTATGCATATACAAAAGAAATGGAAGTTCTTCAACGTGCGCTGGAACAATCATTGGACGTCATCTCTGCTTGGGATGGTGAAAAACTGGTTGGACTTGTGCGTGTTGTGGGAGATGGATTAACCATTATTTATATCCAAGATATCCTTGTATTAAATGCATATCAAAACCAAGGTATTGCCAGTAGATTAATGGTACAAATCCTCGAGAAATATAAAGACGTTCGTCAAAAAGTTTTATTGACAGAGGAAGCCCCTGATGTAAGGCATTTTTATAAAAAGAATGGCTTTATATCCTGTGACCAAGGCACTCTGGTGGCATTTGCAAAGTTGAATTAAGAAGACGTGTAGAAAAGAATACGAGCAGTGCTGTTGGCCACTGCTCGTTTTTTATATTTGCTGCATCACATCATAATTCCGCCATCTACATGAAGAGCGTGGCCATTCACATAATCCGATTCATCTGACGAAAGGAAAAGATAAGCATTGGCGATTTCCTCTGGTTTCCCGAGGCGTTGCTGTGGAATTTGTGCCTTGATCTGATCAATTACTTTCTCGGGAACAGTATTTACCATGCTCGTTTCTGTAAACCCTGGCACGACCGCATTGACATTAATCCCTTTTCTCCCTAGCTCCTTCGCCCAGCTTTTTGTCATACCGATAATTCCCGACTTGGCCGCTGCATAATTCGTTTGTCCGACATTTCCATACACTCCTGAAACCGAAGAAGTGCTGACGATTTTACCTTTTCCTTGTTCGATCATATAGGGGATTACGGCCTTCGTACAATGGAATACGCCAGTCAGGTTTACGTCGATGACTTGCTGAAACTGATTGACCGTCATTTTTGCCAACATGGCATCCCTTGTAATTCCGGCATTATTGATTAAGATATCAATCTTGTCATATACATTTTTCGTTTCCTTGGCAAGGGATTGCACACTTTCCCAGTCGGAAACATCGACCTGAATAAATTTACAATCTATTCCTTCCCCTTGTAGGGCTCGTTCCTGTTCTTTTCCAGCCTTTTCGTCAAAATCTGCGAGCACCACTTTGGCCCCTTCTCTCGCAAAAACACGGACAGCTGCAAGTCCAATTCCATTTGCCGCTCCCGTAATTATGGCAACTTTACCATCCAATCTTTTCATCTACAAAACTCTCCCTTGTCTACTTCTAGCGAAGAAATGTTCCATCGTTTCGACCACTTGAGATAAATTATCGACTTGTGGGGAATGGCCGCAATTTTTAAGCTCAACTACTTCTGCCCGCTCACCAAAATCCTCAATCAACTCATCTGTCATATTTTTCGTAACGACCATATCATTATCTGCATATGCGATGAGCACCGGGATATTGATATCATCCACTTGATTGGTGCCTTCCACCAAGCCATTATGCACATTACTGATATTGAATGTATTTAACGCATGATAACAATCCACCAAATTCCGCTGATTCGTCATCGCTTCCAAATACTTTTCATAGCGAGCTTCATCCGGCTTTTTATTTACATAAATGACCATATCCCACATTTGTCTTAAAAAGTCATAATTCAGCGTATCATAAGCGGTCTGCACATATTTCGCCTTATCATCTTCACGAATCTCTTCCAACGTGCGCAGACGGTTTGCGACATCAGGCAAACCGTCTTCTCCTACTGGATAGTAAGGGTACCCACGTGAAGAGCCGGAAGCAAATAGATATAAACGATTACAATATCCTGGATAATCCGCACAAAACTGCTGACTCACCGTACCACCGAGGGACCAGCCAACTAAACCGAAATCTTTCAATTCCAGTTTGTCTACAAATAACTTCAAGTCATCAGAAAAGTCTTTTATTCCCGTAATTGGTTGCTTGTAACTCGATTTACCAAATCCGCGCAAATCAATCGCATACACTTTGAAGTGAGGGTCCAGCTTTTCGATTACTACATCCCAGTGAACGGAAGACGTCATATTTCCGTGTATGAGTATGACCGGATCTTCACCACCATTTCTTTCCTGATAGTAAATCTCTTCACCGTTCGCTAACTCTACACTTTTCTCTTCAACCAACATGATTATCAGTCCTCCTTACTTTCCCCATTTAATGACATTTGCACCCCATGCATAACCGATTCCTGCAGAAACTAAGACAACAATGGAGCCATCTTTGAGCTTTCCTTCTGCTTCAGCAAGCTCTAATGATAATATTTGATCGATTTGCCCGATATGGCCATAATCCTCTAAATAAATCGATTGTTCAGCTGACAATCCAAGCTGATCCAGCACATAGTGATGTGCCGACCGTTTCATATGAAGGATGGCGACATAATCAACGTCTTTCTTTGTGTATCCGCTCTTTTCCAAAGCCTTCTCGATACATTGGATAAAATTGACCATTGATTTTTCTTCCAAGCGCGCCTTCATTCCGGCTGGATCCGGGACGTCAAAAAAGTGAAGACCGACCTCCGCCGCTTCTTGGCTGATAGGCTGTTTCGTCCCGCCTGCAGGGACAATCACATCTTCTGAAAAAGCACCATCGGTAATCAGATGCGATGTTAAGATCCGATTCTCCGCATGCCCCTTTTTCAGTACCAATGCGCCGCCCCCTGCAGCAAGATTAAACATAAACCGGGTACTGCTATTTTCATAGTTTATCAAGTCACCGTTCCGGTATCCCCCTGCAAGCAGTACCGTCTCGATTGAATCATCCTGAAGCATCATGTCTTTCGCAAGTTTCAATGCCATGACTGTCGTTCCACAGCGGAGAGCTGTATCAAAAGCCCACGCATTCGTCGCACCAATTTCATGCTGCAGTTTAATTCCCGCTGTCCAAACTGGATATTCCTTATACTCCTCACCAATATATATGACAAGATCGATTTCCTTCGGGTCAATCCCCGCTTTTTCAATCGCCTTATTGGCCGCTCTCACTCCCATTTCGACTGTATGATCATCTTCCCCAGGTATAGGTTTTTCCTTAATCCCCATCTTCTGTTCGACAACTTCTAATGGAAGTCCTGCTTTTTCGGCAATTTCCTCTGATGTCATCCGCTGCTCAGGTAGGTAGATTCCCGTACTTACAATCCCAATGTTCACAATATGTTCAAGCCCCTTTCCTATTTTCCTTCTTGCCGTCTGATTTTCGATTCGTTCGGAGCGCCCGCACTGGACGGTTCATAAACTTCGATTGAATAGTTCCGACAATCCCGAGCGGGAAAAAGATAACGACGAGGACATAGACGATTCCGTAAAGGATGATCCACCGTTCAAAAATCCAATGCACATCCGCCAGACCAGATAGCCAATGATGTGCAAATTCCACTAACCCTGCTCCGACAATCGGGCCAATCAATGTTCCAACTCCACCGATAATCGTCATGAGTAACACATCAATCGTCAGGTCTGTTGCAAACACTGCTGTATTTACAAATCGGAGTGACAAGGCATATAATACCCCTGCAAAACTAGCAACAACACCTGCGACAACACTTGCCAACACTTTATAATAAGTGACCTGAAAACCTAATGATTCTGTCCGATTTTCATTCTCACGGATTGCCATGAGCACCCGGCCAAATGGAGATCTTGTAAACCGTCTTAGCCCGAAAAATATCAACACCATCGACAGTAAGGAGAACCAATACATCGTCTCCGAATCACGGAAAAATTCGGGCAGGCTGAAAGTGAATCCGTCATTCCCTCCTGTAACCGAGCGCCATTTTTCCGCTAATACGAGGAATAATCCTGCAAGCGCCAAAGTGAGCATCGCATAGAAATGACTTTTCAGCCTAAGCGTGAGCGCTCCAACAATCAAACTTACAATTGCGGCAATAACTAATGCGATGATTGCTCCCAGAACGAAGGAACCAATCGTAGCATCCATCCGTCCAAGAGTAACCGCAGTGGAATAAGCACCAATCCCAAAGAACATGACATGTCCGAACGAAATGATACCTGTAAACCCTAGCAAAATATCATAACTCATCGCGAAAATCGCAAAAATGAAGATTTGAATGAAGATAAATTGCATACTTCTGCCCGTTACAATAAACGGAATAAAGATTAATAGAAAACTAATGGCTAAATAGATCCACGTACTCGTTTCCACACGACGTAAATTCACTTATCCTCACCCCTTCACCTGAAACAAGCCTTGTGGTCGGAAAATGAGTACAATGGTCATCAAAAGCATGTTCACTGCCAATGATAGAGCCGGCACATAGTAAGCCATAAAGGCTTGTGCTAATCCAACCAGAATAGCTGCAAATAATGATCCAGGAAAACTACCCATTCCACCGATAACAACAACGATAAATGCCAAGATAGAGAATTCAAGTCCCATCTCTGCATATATGACACCAGAATATACCGCATGCAGGATTCCACTTAATGCGGCCAACCCAGCACCTGTCATGAACACAAGCATAAAAACAAGTTTGATATTGATTCCAAGCGCCTGCACCATTTCCTTATCCATTACCCCAGCTCGAACGATCAAGCCGATTCGTGACTTTTTCAAGATTAAACTGGCAATGACAAAGACGAGGATACCAACCGCAATAATAAACAAACGATATTTGATAAGTACGATGTCTCCAACCATGAAGCTTCCCGCAAGAAAATCAGGTGGGAAAACCGCTTTTTGGTCAGGACCGAATGCTACTTTAATCAATTCTTGCAAAACGAGCATAAATCCTAACGTAATTAAAATTTGCTGCATATGGTTTCCATATACTGGACGTATGACGAGACGCTCTGTAACCAGACCAAGTAGTAGACCAATTAGAATTGCAGCGACAATTCCCAGTGTAAAGCTATTTGTCATCTGAAAGACCCAAACACCGGTATACGCTCCCCAAATGAATAACCCACCATGTGCAAAGTTCAACACACTCATTAATCCAAATATCAGTGTCAGACCGGCAGCAAGGAGGAAGATTAACATGCCCGTCGCAAGCCCGTTAATGACTAAGCTTATGAATAACTCCATTTTCACTCCCCCTATGAAATCCCAAGGTATTTTTTCATCGATTGCTTATCTTCCTTCAGTTCATCCATTGCACCGCTATGGACTGTAACTCCATCATCAATAATGTAGAAGCGGGTGCCGATTTGACTAGCCATCATAAAATTCTGCTCCACCAATACGATGGTCGTCTGTTCCTTCATTTGCTGGATGGATTCTGTCACTTTGTCCACCATAATTGGAGCGAGTCCTTTACTTGGTTCGTCGATAAGCAAGAGATCATTTTCATTTACATAGGCTCTGGCGATTGAGAGCATTTGCTTTTGCCCACCACTTAACTGTCCGCCTTCCTTCTTCCAGAACTTCTTTAAATCTGGAAAAAGCTCCAATATCCACTCGAGTCTCTCCGTCGTTTTTTCATCTTCCTTCTTCATCGCGACCCGTAGATTTTCACCAACCGTCAAGCCACCGAAGATCCCTTGGTCCTCGGGGACATAGCCGATTCCACTATTCGCAATATCAAAAGTAGTGCGTCCTACAATGGATTCACCTTTAAAGGAAATGCTTCCCTCGGACACCCGGTTCAGTCCCATGATTGTTCGAAGCGTCGTCGTTTTTCCGGCTCCATTTCTGCCTAATAGGACCGTCACTTCACCCTTAGGCACTTCAAAAGAGATGTCGTGTAAAATATGATAATGTTGGACAAATGCCTCCACTTTTTTTAATTCGAGCAGATTTTCC
This sequence comes from Oceanobacillus luteolus, assembly GCF_042678205.1. Classification (NCBI taxonomy): domain Bacteria; kingdom Bacillati; phylum Bacillota; class Bacilli; order Caryophanales; family Bacillaceae; genus Oceanobacillus; species Oceanobacillus luteolus. The sequence continues at coordinate 50,448 of NZ_JBHUDE010000005.1, read as the reverse complement.
ATTACACGCCACCTCCTAAATACGCCGCCTGCACCGTTTCATTTTCAACAATTTCTGCAGGTGTGCCCTTAGCAATCAACTCTCCGTGATAAAGCACCAACACTTCATCAGACAACCCCATAATCATATCCATTTTATGCTCTATCAGTACGATGGTACGATTGCCTTCATCTTTGATATTCCTGATCACATCCATAATTGCGGGAACTTCCTCGACAGACATTCCGGCTGTCGGCTCATCCAATAGTAAAATTTCAGTTTCCAAAGCGAGAAGCATCGCAATTTCCAATTTCCGCTTTTCTCCATGGGCGAGGCTTGCTGCAATTGCATTCGCTTTTTCCTTTAAGAAAACGATATCCAATAACTCTAAGGAACGCTTCTCAAAACCCGGGTAATGCTTAAAATGAGAGAAAATATTATATCTAACCTTATTTTTTGACTGCACTGCTAAACGAACATTTTCTAAAACTGTTAAATTCGGGAAAACATTTGTAATTTGAAAGGACCTACCAATTCCCATGCGGGCTCGTTTTGTAGTTGATACTTTAGTGATGTCTTCGCCTTTAAAATATATTGACCCGTTGGTAGGAGAGAGCTGACCGCTCAGTAGGTTGAAAAAAGTGGTTTTTCCTGCTCCGTTTGGTCCAATGATCGAGGTGAACTTCTTCTCGGGTATCTCCACAGTTACACCGTTAACAGCCACATGCCCACCAAAAGCAATCGATAAGTCCTTTGTCTCTAGTATTGCTGTCAAGCCACTTCCTCCTTCACGTTAAAATGGAGGACAAATCCTTTCTATAGGAAGAAAGGATTTGTCTTAAATTTTTTATTGATTCATAATCGGTGGTGCCGTTTGTTCTGGTGTCAGGACTTCCTTCAGAACCGGAACAGGATAGTCGAATTCATCACTTTCTTCCAATGTGACGGAATACATTTCCTGTAACGCCTGATGGTCTTCCGGTCTGAACGTCATTGTCCCTTTCGGTGTCTCAAAACTCATGCCTTCCATGGTTTCAATTAACTTGGCACCATCGGTATCTCCATCCGTTTGTTTAAGCGCCTCAATAATCGCAAGTGCGGAACTCATTCCCCCTGCTGTAAACAGATCTGGTGGAGAGTCATGCTCTTCCATATGTTTTTCTACGAGCCAATCATTCACTTCGTTGTCTGGAAGGTCATGATAATACAGTGTAAACCCTTCCATTCCAACTAACGGTGTCATTGATGGCAACGTAGCAATATCTGCCACACCTGTTGTCACTTTAATTCCTTGCTCGTCCAGACGCATATCCGCAATTTGGTTCCATGGCGTATTCGCTCCTGCCCAAACAACGAATAAATAATCTGGTTTTGCTTCAATAATCTTCTGGATGTTCGCTGTGAAGTCTGTAGCTGCCTGGTCTGCATATTCTTCCAGTACAAGCTCTGCCCCTAGCTCTTCCGCAGCTTCAATGAATGCTTTTGCACCGTCATGCCCAAATGAATAATCTGGTGCAAGGGTAGCAATTTTAACTCCTTCTCCTGCAACTGCAACAGCTGCAGCCTTAGCATCCTGAGAAGAGTTTCTAGCAGTTCGGAATACGTAGTCATTGTATTCCGCTCCAGTAATACTATCTGCCGCCGCAGGTTCAACTACCATAATCGTTTCATACTCCTCTGCTAACGGAGTGACTGCCAGTGTATCCCCTGAACTGGAAGATCCGACAAGGAAATCCACTTCATCTTCTTCCAACAACTTCAATGCTTTTTGTCTTGCAACCGTTGGATCGGTTTCTGTATCTTCAAAAATATACTCGATTTTTTTGCCTGCTACTTCATTGGTACCGTCTGTCCCATATTCAATACCTAATTCGAAGCCTCGTTGGGTTTGCAGACCGTATGTCTCTAATGCTCCCGTTCCGGAAATAAGTACCCCAACTTTTACAACATCTTGATCGCCTGATGCAGCTTCCCCATCATCGCCGCATGCCGCAAGAATACCGATTATAAAGACAATCAATAGTAAACCCCAAATACGTTTAACTTTCATGATACGTTTGCCCCCTTTTAGAAATTCATTACTACTTGAAGTCATCATAGTCACTTTAAGTTACAAGGAAGTTACATCGCAGATTCCAACCACCGAATGGCAGTGGCAGCCCATGTATAACCTGTGCCTGCAGAAACGATGACGGCAAGGTCTCCCTGATTCAGCATCCCCGCTTTTTCTGCCAAATGAATCCCAAAACAAGGGTCCAGTGCAGACATATGTCCATGATGCGTTAAATAAACGGCTTGTTCCTCTTGTAAACCTACTGATTTCAGCAAATCCCGAAACATCGACTTTTTAGTGTGTAATGGTAGAAGTACTTTTAAATCTTTTATATTTGCACCACTCTTTTCTACTGCCTCATGAATGACACGGGTGAAATTTGGAATGGATACTGGGTCCAATCTTTCTTTCATTCCTTGTGGATCAGGCACATCTAAATAATGCGATTTTTCTTGGACCACTTCTTCACTGACAGGATGGACAGAACCTCCTCCAGGAACAAGGACATCCGCATGAAAGGAGCCATCCGTAATAATAGATGACGCTAGAATTTCACTTTTCGTCGCATTCCTGGACACTAAAGCAGCCGCTCCTCCATCCGCAAAATTGAACATAAATCTTGAGCGCGGATTCTCGTAGTTGATGGCCTGTGATTCCTTCGAGCCACCAACCAGTAAAATATGGTTAATACTTTTATCAGAATAAATCATGTCCTTGGCAACCTTGACAGCGATTGGAAAGCAAGAGCTCACATTCATCATCTCAAACGAGTATGCATTTTTTGTACCAAGTTCATATTGTGCTTTGGAGGAAGCAGTCCAGATTGGATAATCTTTATACGGACTGCCAAAATAGATGACAACATCAATCTCAAGGGGATCGACGGATTTCAGAATCTCTTTTCCCGCTGCGACCGCCAAATCGGAAGCATGTTCATGCTCTGGAGCAACCCTCTTTTCATAGAGTCCGAACTTTTCAATAATCACCTCTTCCGGAATCCCTGTTTTAATTGCCAATTCTCCCGCTGTCGCTTTTAGAGCAGGTTCATAAATACTCGTAGCTTGAATACCGATCATCTTTGCTCCTCCTTTTTTGGAAGTTTCATCAATCCCTCGCCCTGTAAAACAATATCTCCGTGTTGATTCTCACAAGTCGTTGCCAATGTCAGCAGCCGTTTGGAATTCTCCAAGTCTATTACCTCAGCTTTGGCTGTAATCGTATCTCCGATATATACCGGCTTCTCAAAATGCAATGTTTGCGAAACATAGACAGAACCTGGGCCAGGCAAATGCATTCCCAACAACCGGGATAGGAAACTCGCAGTCAATAATCCATGACTGATCCGTTCTTTAAAAAATGTCTTCTTAGCATACACTTTGTCGACATGAATCGGGTTATAGTCACCGCTCAAACCGGCATACATCATGAAGTCTGTTTCGGTAATCGTTCTGGAAAAGGATGCAGTCTGTCCAATCTCAAAATCCATGATTGACACCTCACTTTCTATTATTAATATTCTGAATTAGGGAACCGTACTGATTAACTCTTTCAGCTTCACTTTATCAATCTTTCCAGTCGCATTTTTCGGCAATTCATCTAACACATAAATGCGTTTCGGAACTTTATAGTTTGCTAGCTTCGTCTTGCAAAACGAAATGAGTTCTTCATCGCTTATTGTTTTTCCATCACTTAGGGAAATGAATGCAATTGGTATCTCTCCCCATTTTTCATTTTCTATCCCTATAACAGCTGCTTCACTGACAGCCTCGTGTGTATAGATGATTTGCTCCACTTCGAGCGGATAAATATTTTCCCCGCCGGAAATAATCATGTCTTTCTTTCGTCCCGCTACATAAATGAATCCTTCTTCATCTTGGCGCATCAGATCACCAGTATAGAACCAACCATCACGAATCGCTTCTTTCGTTTGTTCTGGAAGTCCCCAATATTCTTTCAGGATGTTCGGACCTTTGAGGATGAGTTCTCCAACCTCCCCCTGCTTTACAGGCTTACCTGCTTCATCCACAAGTGCTATGTCACAAAACATCACTGGTTTTCCAATCGAACCGACTTTTCGCCTATAATCTTCTTCAGATAACATGAAAATCGTCGGTGAAGTTTCCGTCATTCCCATTCCCTGACCAAACGGCAAGCCACGCTCAAGGAAGCTATGGATAAGTTCCTTAGGACAAGGTGCACCCCCGCTATAGAACCAGCGGACAGAAGAAAAATCTGCAGTTGCAAATAACGGATGTTTACGGATTGTATCGTGAATGGTCGGGACACCCATAACTATGGTTATTCCGTACATTTCAATTGCCCGGATCACTTCTTCCGGATGAAATTTATTCGGTACGACGATCGTCCCACCGGCAAGCAAAGTAGGGAAAGCGAATAAGCCAATCCCGCCGATATGGAAGAGCGGCAATAGAACATGCGTGATATCCTTTGATGTAATATCTAGGGCATATTGATTATTCAATGCGTTCCAAAACATATTCGCTTGAGTTAATACCGCTCCTTTAGGTCTCCCCGTCGTGCCAGACGTGTAACAAATAATAAACGGATCATCATTAAAGTCGATAGAAACGTTTGGAATGGTGTTCTTTTGTTTGGGAAATTCTTCATCAAATGAGTAAGCGTTTTCAAATCGGTAAAAAGTTTTTATGGCCTCTAATAACTCTTCTGTGCTGTTTTCATAGAGAATCATCTTTGTTCCACTATCATTTACTTGAAAGGCTAATTCTGCGGCACGCAAGCGGATGTTTAAAGGGACGCAATTAAACCCAGTTGAGCAATTGCAAAGTAGGCAATCATATACTCCTCACGGTTATAAGATAAGATGGCCACACGCTCCCCTTTTTCCAGCTTGTATTCATGATGCAGCACACTTGCCATCTGCGTGACTTTTTCTGAAAGCTCCTTGTACGTATAACGATTCTGTTCACTTATGAGTGCAGTACGGTTCGGAGTAATCTCCGCTCGTTTATGAATCCAATAAGCAATCGATTCCATGTTCACTACCCCCTGCCATTTATTCCATGAAAGATAACTTCCATGACTTCATCGAACACATCATCCGGGACAAGCTCATTCTCCCAAAGGACCCAGCGCATTCCAATAAATTGACCGATGCCCATCATCGAGTAAGCAATTGTTTCAGGTAGGAGGGGTTTACAATCCCCACCATCAATCGCTGTTTCAATGGATTTGATGAAGCCATCGGCAAGCTTTTCATAATACCAGCGATATAAAGAAGGATCTACCAATACCAACTGCTGGACAACACTATAGAGGTTTCTATGGTCAAGCACCCATTTAAAAAATGCATGGTAGCCGGCCCGTTGTTTTTCCTCGAATCCCTCCTGCTCCTCCATTGCCTCCTTAATGGCAAAACGAAGATCAGAGCTCAATTGGTAAATCAATTCATCGAAAACAGCTTTTTTCGTTGGAAAGTAATTGTAGAATGTCCCTTGTGCTACTCCAGTTCGGAGCGTAATCTCCGCAACAGATGTTTCATAATAACCTTTCTCCCCAAAAACTTGTTCCGCAGTTGTTAATATCCTTCTTTTCGTCTCGATTCCTTTTTTCGTTAGTCGCGAACTTTTAATTTCTGACATATGACTCACCTCTCAGTTTTAGAATATAATTAATTATTAGAAAATTTGCAAGAGGATTTATAAAAAGTTTTAGGAATATATCATACATTTAATTGAGAATTGTTATCATTTATAGTATGTTAATAATAACAAAAGCTTTTATTGATGAAGGAGAATACCATCATGCAAATATATTGGACGAAAATAGATAAGATTATCGAAGAGACAGCTGAGGTGAAAACATACTTGCTTGAGTGCCCGGAAGGCTTCACTTGGGAAGAAGGCTCATTTATCCATCTGGCTTTAGAAGGATTTAATGCGGGGGAGAAACCAAATAAATCCCTCGTTCGACATATGTCCATCTGTACGTTGCCTAAAGAAAATTCCATTGGGATCACGACACGCATCAGAGAACAATGTTCCGAGTACAAGGCGATTTTAAGAAATCTAGAAGTCGGCAGTAAGGTTGCCGTCTTTAAAACACGTTGCAATGTACCGTTGAAAAGGGAGAATAAAAATATTTATCTTCTCTCATCAGGTGTAGGTCTGGCAACATTTAGACCGCTAGTCCTTGATTATCTGGAACATCCTGAGAACGTTCCACACATTCATTCTCTGAACATCGATTCGTCTAAGGATTTCCTCTTCCCTGATATTTTCAAAACTGCAGCTGACAAGAATTTCACTTCCGAATTCGTCGATAACCGTAAAGACTATTATGAAAAAGTAGAAGAACTTGCGATGGATAAAGAGGGATTGTTCTACATCGTCGGCAGTGATGAGTTCCTTATGCAAAACATTGAATTATTACGTGAGCACGGCATCCAGCCTCAACAAATCTTGCTGGATAAGAATGAGAAACAATTGCCTAATTTTTTACCAGTGGATTTGTCGGTTTAAAGAAGTAAGAAGTGTTTATCTCTGGATAACACTTCTTTTTTTGTATAAATTAGGGGGTTTTTTGCACATTGTTCATGGCATGCATCTAGTAGGGCCCCTCCGCTCTTGCTTCGGATAGTTTAATTAGCAATTAACTAGGGAATTATCATACATCTAAAGGGGGACTTTACTATGAAAAAGTGGTTCAGCTTTATTTTCATTCTAATTTTCATCTTTCCTGCCAGCATCCATGCTGATCCGAATCCCCCATTGCGGGTCCATTTCATAGATGTTGGTCATGGGGATAGCGTATTAATTGAAACCCCAAAAGGAAAATCTGTTTTAATTGATGGCGGCCAGCAAGATGCTGGAACTAAACTTGTCGACTATTTAAATCAAGCCGATATTGAAGAAATCGATTTAATGGTTGCAACACATCCGCATTTTGACCATATTGGCGGTCTCATAAATGTAATGAAAAATTTTCCGGTCAAACAGCTCATCGATAACGGACGAGTTGATTTAACAAAGACTTATCTAATCTATCAATGGCATATTCTTAGAGAAGGCATTCCTATCACAACAGCGGATGAAAAGGAGAGGATCCCATTAGATGACTCTTTGGATATTCAAGTATTAAATTCCGGCGGGGATATATTCAGCAACAATGAGTCCTCAATCGTATTAAAAGTATCTTATAACGATATCGATTTTCTATTTATGAGTGATGTTGAAGCAGAACAGGAAGAAGAAATCAAAGAAAAATACAATCTAGATGTAGAAGTCTTAAAAGCAGCCCACCACGGTTTCAATGCAAACACGATGGCCTTCTTAAAAGAAGTAGATCCGGAGACCGCAGTCTTGACATACAGCCAATCGAACGGATATGGCCATCCGACCGATCGCGTAATTAAGAACCTCAGGAAGCTCAAAACACAGATTTATTCCACTGCAAAATCAGGAAATATTTTAATTGAAACCGACGGAAAAGACTATGTTATTGTACCTCAGTTTGAGCCGAGGATGGAAGAAAACGAGGAAGATAAACAGTAAACAACTAGTCCTAAAATAAATTGATACTGAAGATGTATACTGTATTCCCGTAAAATCGGGGAGGGTTTTCGGTAGAGCGAATAGGAGATAGTCTCACGTGCCCTCTAGGGAGATTTTTCAATGATAGAGGGAACATAAGATGAACTTCCAACTTCATCGGCAAGTGCTTGGCAACAGAATAAAAAAAGGAGATCCAAATCGGACTCCTTTTTCGTAAATCACGTTAAATGTCAAATGCATCAACGTTTCTTTTCATAAAACTCAAGGTGCAGCTTATGAACTTGTTCCACTAATTCAGGTACCGGTCCATCCACTGTAACATCGCGGATCACGTCCTGGATCGGTAAATTCCTGACACGTGATGGCGGGACTCCAATTTCACTCAGCCATTGAACTAACTGTTCAGACGAGCTTGCATAAACAATCCGACCTAAGCCAACCCAGCCGTGGGCTGCTGCGCACATCGGACAATGTTCACCAGAGGTATACACGACTGCCTTGCTTCTTTCTTCAGGCGTCATATTATTAGCTGCCCATCTTGCCAAAGCAAATTCAGGATGTTGTGTGTGATCACCACCTGCAACATGATTATGATCTTCCATGAGAACTTCGCCGTCTGCTGACACTAGTACAGAACCAAACGGCTCGTCACCTTTCCTTAATGCAGTTTCAGCCAGTTCCACACAACGCCGTAAATACTTCAAATCCGACTCACTAATCATCCATGCATCCTCCCACCATATTAATCTAACTTGCTCTACTAAAAGTCAATCAAATTCTTGGGTGTTTAGCAAGCTAAGAACTCGAAGGAATGAAATCTAATTCTATTCGTGCTCTTAGAAGCGAGTTAAGAACACGAACGACGGAATGCTAATCCCATTCATGCGCTTAGAAATGAGTTAAGTACATGAAGGGCAAAACTTAGGGTCACGTTCATGTACTTAATACCACTTAAGGACTGGATTACCAAGGATTTTTTCTATCCCAGTCATTATTAATACCTGTTTCTAGTAAACATCCAGCTCTTCAGCATCCAACACCAATTTATACATTTCCCTCGTCTGCTCCATCGGCTCTACCCCCAACTCGTCCTCAAGCACTTCGCAACATTTCTCATACCAACGGATTGCTTGTGGGCGGTTGTTGTTTTGATAATAACAATACATGAGCAGTCGATACGCCTCCTCCCAAGTCGGATCTACCGCAAGAATCCGTTCACACCACTCTAGGGCGAGATTGAATTCCAGCAGCCGAATCGCGTGCTGGGCAAGTAGTTCAGCACCTCGTAGAAAGAGCTGACGTAGCCGTTCCCGTTCTGAGTTTGTCCATGATTTAAAACGGAGATCGTTTAAATAATCTCCTTTATAAAGATTAAGCCCTTCTTCCAGAATTTCGGCAGCATGTCTCGGATTGGTTTCTTCCAACCCTTTGCTGATGAGATTTTCAAATATCATACTATCCATTTCATAGGCAGCATTAGGGTTTAATCCGTACGCACTACCTTCACGTAAAACGAAGAAAGATTCCTCCCGTGCTTTTCTATGAGGTTCCAGTACTTTAAGCAAAGCGTTCAATGTCACCTTGAAGTTTTTATTCGCCGTTTCCTCCTCCTGATCCGGCCATAAATACTGGAAGATTTCCTCTTTCTGTAATTTCATATGACGATGGGTAATCAATAACTCAAATAATTCCTTCGCCTTTCCACGTTGCCAATCTTGAAGAGCTATTTCCTTTGTGCCTAAAGTCAATCTCAAGTTGCCGAGCGTATGAATAACTAATGTATAACCCGGATGATTCTTAATCGCATGATCAACTCCAAGCTCGGTGAGCATCCGTGAAACGAAAGCAGTTTCCACCTTCAACTTTCGCGCCTCAAGAAGCATTGGAGCGATATTTTGCATATCAAGCGGGCCGAAACTAGTCCGTTTCTTCAGGAAGAATTCATAGCCTTCCAATTGGACGGCTTGGAGAAATTCCGTCATTTCCATTTTGAATGTATCTGTATCTTGCTGTTCAAAAGCGATATAAGCGGACCAAAAATGCGTCAACATGAGTGCATAGCGATCACCACAAGCACGCATATCATTTCTTACTTGCTCCAGAATTTCCGATGCCCTTTCATAGTTACTTTGATAAATTTCTGTAATGACCATTCCGAGTTTGATAAGCGCACCAAGCCAGCGATCTTTTACTTTTTCTGTTTCGATTAGCCCACGTTCTGCATGATCGATGGCAAGATGATAGTTTTTCGCATGTCCGTATAAAATGGATAGACCCATATACGGTTCTGCTTTTCCACGGGATACATTAATTTTCTCCATCACATTCAAAGCCGTTTCATAACATTGGATAGCGAGCTTCTGGTCGTATTGATTCGTCAGCTGAGCGGAATGGCCCAGACGCATCCAACCACATGCCTCAACGAAAGGAGATTGGGTTTTCAAACCTAGTTGGATACTTTCTGTCGCTAGTCGTTTACTTTCCTCTGCGTCTCCCATAAAGGCTGCAATCAACGATAAAATTACATCCGTCTCCCGATGGGATTGGGGTAAGTGTTTCTGTGTGCGGCTTTTCGTTTTCTTTTCGATTAAAACTTCTTTCGCCTTCTGTAACCGGCCGGTCCTTAAATAGATACGGGCCTGCAGGTTGCTCTCCTCCAACGGTAGGTTCAGCCGTTTCGCCCGGTCATACCAAGCTTCTGCTTTTACAGCTTGTCCTGCATTCAACAAGTTTTCAGCCATCAGGATATAAATTTTAGCCATTTCCTTCTTTGTGGCATTTGCCTGTTCCCGAAGGATAAGCGCTTGATTAACAAACCGTTCTGCACGATCCGGTTGAATCGTATCGAGATAAATTTGTGCCTTGCCTTCAAGTGCAAGACTCATTAAATAGGTATCTTCATTTCCCTCTTCCAAGGCTGCAATCATCGCATCATAGCTTTGTTCAGCCTCTTCATATAATGAACGATATCGCTCAATTTCACCTTGGTAAAAGTAGAGTCGCGGATATTTCACTTTATAGACATCATGCAATCCGTTCAATAAATCATATAAAGCTTGTAATCGACCAGCCTGAAGCATGGAACTTCCCTTCTTATTAAGAATAGCTGCAATAGCCTGCTCTTCATTGATTTCCTGGTAATGGTATAATGCAGATTCGCTATCCCCTTTCCGCTCAAAGTAATTAGCGGCTCGCTTATGGAGCGCTTTCCATTCGACTTCGTATTTTTCTTTCATCGCATTTTCTAAAAATGCTTGAAACAGAGCGTGATAACGATAGGTTCCATCTCCTTCCTCAATAAACAGATTCTGTTCCAGCAGGTTGGTCAGAATTTCCTCAGATCCTTGGATATCTAATACATAATCACAAGTTTCCGGAGTGAGCACATGTAAAATGCTGGATTGCATAAGAAATTGTTGGGTGATTAGTGATTGTTTCGAAAGTACTTCCGTCGCTAAATAGGAAAACAAATCCCTGAGCGACTTTTTCTGATTGCTAAGCAAAGTCGTAATCGACGTATTCTCGACGAGCTGTTGGGCCAACATATTAAAAGCGATTGCCCAACCTTCCGTAAGACGATAAATATTAGCTACTTCCTTGTCGGATAAACTCATTTCATAAATTTCTTCCAATATATAAGACATCTCTGCTGGCGAAAGGACTAAGTCATACTGCGTAATCTCAAGTAAATCACCTTGCCCCATCAACTTCGGCAGTATTTTCCAGCGTGGTTTTCTTCTGCTTGCCACGATAAGATGGAAATTCGGCGGCATATATTCAAGGACATACAGCAACCAATTTTCAATGTCAGTCACCTGCATCACATGATGAAAGTCGTCCAAAATTAAAATAATTTTCTCTTGCCGTTCAGCTATCTCATTAATAAATAACGTCGCTATGGAATAAATTTCTTCAGTTGTCATATAGTTATCAAGATGTTGGATTTCCTTTTGGAGGGTTTCGCCAAATTCAGGATGGCAATGGCGAATGGCATAAATGGTTTTTACGATAAAGGGTAACAGATCGTCGTCATGTTGGGAAATGGAATACCAGGAAACTGCTTTTTGCTTCTCAGCAAACAAAGTGAGTGCCGTACTTTTACCATAACCAGCACCGGCATATACAAGAGTGAGTGGATTGTTCGGGATATCCCTGAACTTTTTATTCAATTGACTACGTTCAATAAACCGATTACTTGTTGGCGGTGCCGAAATCTGCCCTTTCACTATCGGTATATTTCTCATTTCCCAATCCCCCTTTCTGGACAATTTAGTATTTTCTTTCATTTTACCATAGCTTGACTAACCAGTGAAATCAATTTTACAAAGTATGGATAGTTGTTCAGTCTAGCTTATTCATTATATTCGTGTTACGTTGAGAATATTATTTTATCAAATGTGATCATTCCCTTTCATATAGAGGAATGAAGTAAAATTATGATGTTAGCTCGTTTTACGTAATAATTGAAATAAAGATAGAGGGTATTATAGATGGATAAAGAATGGAGTAAGAAAAGAGAAGAAAGCTATCAGGTGCAGGAAAAGAGAGCGATGGAATATTTTTCTGAGCTTTCTCATGGGGTTGCGGCAAAAACGTATGCCTCCACCTTGCTGGAAGACTTGAAAATCTGGGAAAAACAGCATGTCGGAAAGCACTCTGCTGTGGACTTCCTAATGAAACGCAAAAACAAACCTAGTCGAAAAAACTATCATCGCTACATCAAATGGTTGGATGGCACAAAGCAATTAGAAAGATTTCTTGATCGCAGTGTCGCCTATATTTTTATACGTGATTTAGGAAAGTCCTTAACCGAAGCAGATTCAGGAGAAAAGCTTGAACGCACAAAAGCATTCTTTAAAAACATACTAATCAGTGATAAGAATGAATTATTCCGGATGGAAAGTCTATTCAGACTGGCCCAAAAGGAAGGAATTGAAAGCTCGTTTATATGGTTAATTGAAAAAGTCAAGAACATCCAACAGGTCATCCCTGACGGATTGGATGCATCAGAAGCTCGTAGGAAATTACTGAAATTGATTGCTGGGGTACTCATGCATCAATTGGATCATCTACCGAAAGATGTGACTCCTGATGAGCGAAGAGAGGCATTGGATGAGTCCATCCGATTAGGATATGCGTACGGCCTTACCTACCCATTCATCGATGACTTACTAGATTCTGATCTATTGACTGCAGTTGAGAAAAAGCAGTATTCTGCTTTTATCCGTTCAACCCTTGTTACAGGTGAAGTACCAGACATGACGCAGTGGACTGGATCTCACCCCGATTTCATCGGTTTTATCCACACCGAACTGAAGGCAGGATTTGAATATATAAAGGAGAAGCAGCCAGAAGCTTTACGCAATCGCTTTTTCGAGGAAGCATATGTATTTTTTGAAGCACAGGAAAGAGACCGTTTAAAAACATTGGACAATCCACATTATCGTAATGAAGAAATTTTCGTTCCAATTATATTAAAATCAGCCTTTTCCCGATTGATCGTCCGTTCCATCATTGGCGCTCCGGTAGATGACGGTTTCCATGATCGGACATTTTATTATGGAATTTATAATCAGTTGGCAGATGACTTTACGGATATGTTTATGGATTTAGAAGCGGGGGCTGTCACTCCATACACGTATTATTTAACGTATCATGAAAAACGCAAGGATTTACTGAATCCGTTTGAACTGTATTGGACGGTAGTTACTTATTTACTTCATCATGTGTATGATTCTGATGACGTCGTACGGGAAGTCATGGTGAGCCGGGCAATCAATAGTCAGCAGCGTTTTAAAAAGCGGATCGGAGACAGCTCATATGAAGATTTGATGGCGGTCATAAAGCCTGGGGAAGAAGACTTTTGGAATCATCTTCAAAGGCTAATCCAAAAGGCAGAAGATGTAGATTTCCTTGATAAGCTGATCCGCGACCATATGATTGCAAATTATGGACAGGAAGAAGAGGAAAGAGATGAATTTTTGGCGAAGATTGAGGAACTTCGAATAGCCATCAATGAATTCATATCTGTTGAAGATATTCCTAACGCAACAGGGCTGTCAGCAAATTTGGAAGTACCCCTGGCCAAAGCTGCCAATTATTCTTTGGAAAGCGGCGGAAAAAGATTACGACCGATATTAACTTGGTTTATGGGCGTCGAAGAATTTGATCTTAAAGAAGAGGCGTTAGTTCCCGTATTAAAATCATTGGAATACATGCATACCGCATCCTTGATTTTTGATGACCTTCCTGCCCAGGATAATGCAGAATTCAGAAGAGGGCGCCCTACTTTACATGAAGTTTATCATACCGCGATGGCTGAAATTACCGGGCTTTACCTAACTCAAAAGGCTGTTTACGAGCAGACGACATTGGAAGCATTTGATGCGAAGCTTGTACTGAAATTAATTCAATATTCATCAAGCACGATTACAGAGATGTGCAAAGGTCAATTGATGGATCTGGAATCAAAAAATAAGCAGTTGACCCTCGAACATTTAGAGGCGATCTGTTTTTATAAAACTGGTCTAGCCTTTGAGGCATCTCTCGTCATGCCGGCGATTTTGGCTGGCAAGGATGCAACGGAGATTGCGACCTTGAAGAAATACGCGTATCATGCTGGGATTGCGTTCCAAATTAAAGATGATCTACTCGATGCAGAAAGTGATGAAGCATTGCTTGGGAAGCCTACTGGCCAAGATATTGAAAATGAAACATCAACATTCGTGACAGTTTTAGGATTGGAACAAGCGAAGATTGCGATGTGGGAGCATTACACGCTTGCAGCAGAAACGCTTAAACAAATCAAACAGCGGACGAATTTTCTAAGACATTTCCTTCAATATATTGTAAATCGGGATAGTTAAGGTAAAGGGAATGCGATGCTTGTTTGCCTTTTGAAAAAGTTATAAAGGATAATAGTAAGTAATAGCGAATAGTAAATAAAAGGGTTTTTAAGATTTAATTCATAAATCGCTGTTCTTCAGGTGAAAGCAAGAGTGAACGAAGTAATCAAATTCAGAAATGGAGTTTGTTCAACATGTCAGTAGAGGTATATTTGGTTTTTAATGGAAATTGTCGCGAAGCTGTAGAATTTTATTCAAAAGTCTTCAATTCGGAGATTGAAATGTTGACAACCTTTGGTGATACTCCAGAGCAACCGGGTTTTGAACTTCCCGAAGAGGCGAAAAATCGAATCATGCATGCCCGTTTGAACATCAGCGGAAACAGGGTGATGTTTTCCGATACGTTCCCAGGACAGCCTTTTACCCAAGGTGACAATATTACCTTAGCATTAGTCCATCAAAATATGGACGATCTTCGTAATTGGTATGAACAACTGAAAGATGGCGGAACAGTTGCCGTTGAATTGCAAGAAACATTCTGGAGCAAACTGTACGGTAAAGTTGTAGATAAGTTTGGGATTCATTGGCAATTAAATTACGATGGCGAATAAGTGAATCGACAATACACTACCATTTGTAGTCAACATCATGAAAGAAGGCAGACCATATCTTGGCGCTGCCTTTTTCATTTATTACTATTTAACCTTATCGTTTAGCGACAATCACAATATAGCCTTTATCAAGCTCTTCCTCATAACGGTCAGCTTCTGCTTCAGATAGACCAAGGTTTTCAAATTGGGAACGAAGCTCGTCTCCTCGAGAACGGAAGACATTCGCGATTTTATCAAATACACCTTCTTCTTTCATACCTACTTCGTTCACATGTAAGTTGTCTGATAACTGTTCCGTACGATCTTCTTCATGAGCTACCACATAAATTTCATCTTTTGTATACCCTTGGAGTGTCAGTTGATCAATTTTATCTTTAGCTTTCACACTATTTTCTACTACATATACGTTTTCCATCATTACATCCTCCTCAGAAATTTGTTTCGTGTTGTACTGTATGTTTATCCGTTATAAAAAAAATGAAACATCAGTGAAGGATGTCAAGAAGTTTTTTAAATAAATCATTCTCTCACAAAAAAATGTTACATCCTTGTGAAGTATATTGCAAACTCGAGAAAAAAGGATTATAGTTGAATTGTAAGTTAGTGAAATGTTTCACAATATATTATGTGAGGAGATAATCAAATGAAAAACTTTCTTAAAGGACCTATTATGTCTATTGTCTGGACTGTGTTACGTATATGGCTTGGTGTAAAATGGATTACTGCAGGTTTCGGAAAAGTGACCGGGGAATTTGATGCAACAGGTTTCCTACAATTCGCACTTACAAATGCAACTGGTGAAAACCCTACAGTACAAGGCTGGTACGCAGCATTTTTAGAAGGATTTGCGATTCCTAACGTTGGACTTATTAATATCTTAATTCCTTGGGGAGAGCTTTTAGTCGGTATTGGTTTAATCCTAGGTGCAGCTACAATCCCAGCTTTAATTGCCGGTGCCTTCATGAACTTAAACTTTTTACTTGCAGGAACATTAAGCACAAATCCTATTCTTTTTACGGTTGCTATTGTGATTTTATTCACAGGTTCAGCTAGTTACTATTATGGTGTTGACCGTTTTGTTGCCCCATATATCAAGGCACGTTTTGGCAAAAATAACTGTCCAGAACCAAATCGTGGTGAAGCAGTTAATCAACCAGCTTAATAGAGCTTAATCAACAAAGAGACAGAGCTTAGAAGTGTACTTTATAGAGTACATCTCAAAAGCGTCTGTCTCTTTTATATAAAAGCATATTTCTGCAAGCATTAACTTTCCTTCTTAGGGACATGTTTAAATATTTCACCACTCTCGAAGAATTCGGCGACTCGGCGTACCCAGTCATGATAATCCATCCACTCTTTGAATTCAACGAGAAGTTCATTAATGAGTTGTTCTTCTTCCTCTGTCAAATCTGGAGACTCTTTCATCTCGCTTAGTCTTCTTTTCAGTTTTTGTTCAAAATTTCTGTTCTTGGTGATCGCTTTTTGCCATGTGGAATTGAATAAGGAAATAAAGGTTTCGTAATGATCTTTTTCCACCTGATATAAGTCTTTGCGTACCCCTTTTTTAAATGCCCGCTCCAGCATGTCGATGTCAAGCATCCTGCGAACGACTTGACTCATCCTTGTTTTGCTCATACCAGTTTCAGCAGCCAATTCATCTAGCGTCATCGGTCCACCGTTCATATAAATAATCCCAAGTACCCTGCCAACAGTTGATGGGGCTCCAAAAGCGTTCATACTCTCGGAAATTTTATCTATAAATTGTAATTTGATATCTTCAATACTTTCCATGCGTTCCATCATCCAATCCCCCCTTCCATCATCTGGTCAGCAACATGATAACTTAACTATACTACCATAATTCTATATCTAATAGAATGATGAAAGCTATTACAATTTCACTTTTAATTATTGCCGTTCAGAAGTGAGCTCTGAACGACAATTTTATAATAGATTAAACTATGATGTTTTCACCGGGTGGAGTTTACGTTCAATCCAGCCCATCACCACATCAGCAATAATTGCCATGAATGCTGTCGGAATTGCTCCAGCTAAAATAATTGCTGTACCGTCTGTTGCATTCGTACCGGTAACGATAATCGCACCTAATCCCCCAGCGCCGACGAATGCACCAACCGCTGCAATCCCGATACCGATAACGATGGCTGTCCGTAAACCTGCCATGATGACACTGACTGCCAAAGGCAATTCAACCATCCGAAGCACTTGGAAGCGAGTCATTCCAGACGCATAGGCTGCTTCTACGACATTTTTGTCGACGCTCTTCATCCCGACATACGTATTTTGTGTAATCGGCAAGATGGAGTATAGCATCAAAGTAAAAATAGCTGTATTGACACCAAGACCGAATACGAGCATGATGACTGCCATCGCCCCTAGGGCAGGGATGGTCTGAATGATACTTCCAAGAGATAGCACCCAGGCACTAAGTTTCCCATATTTTGCAATCAATATGCCAAGAGGGATGGCAATAATAGCTGCAAACAATACTCCATACGCCGCCATTAGAAAATGCCGGTAAAATTCAACCCAAATATAATCGGCATTCGTGCTGACATAAGTGATGAGTTGTTGTAATGTTTCCATCTTACTGACCCTCCTTCACGTCTTCAAAATAATTATTTTCCTTTAAGAAGTCCTCTGCAACTTTTCGAGGATTGATGAGTAAAACATCTGCTTGGTAATTCAACTCTTGCATTTGTTCGGTTGAGATTTGTCCGTGTAGACGATTCATAATATCTGCAATTTCCGGATAAAGTTCCAATGTTTCATTTCGAACAACGGGAGATGCGTCGTAAGGAGGGAAGAAGCGGCGATCATCTTCTAATACTTTTAGATCGAATTCTTTGATTCTACCATCTGAAGAATAGGCAAGCACTACATCCATACTGCCTGTCGCCGCAGCTTGATAAACGAGTCCCAGATTCATCGGATACACTTCTCCAAACTCAAAGTACATCTCCTGGAATCCGTCATATCCGTCTCCTTTTCTGTTAACCCACGCATTATCTACACCGAATCGTAACTCATCTGCAAACGGCTCCAAGTCAGAAATCGTCTCAATATTATTTTCCTCAGCAAATTCATTAGTAATCGCAATGGAATAACTATTATCAAACCCGTAAGTCGGTCCCCATGTTTGGTCAAATTGTTCCTGGAATTCCTTTTCAACAATTTCTAGAGCCTCATCCGGATCCGTCACCGGTTCCATCCCGAGCGCCCCGGACAAATCAGTTCCTGTATATCTTGTTGCCGTAATATCAAGGTCACCTTGCACCATTCCTTGATGCTGAACGATGGAAGAACCAAGGTGAGTAACAAGCTCTGTATCTGCACCGATATCCCTTTCAATGAGGATAGCTAACATCTCCGCTAATATATGGGATTCCGATTGAACAAGCGTTCCAATTTTCACTGTATTGGCGGCTGATCCTGTCAATCCAGGTAACGAACATCCCGAAAGCATCAATAATAAAGCAATTAGTATAATTCCCTTTCTCAAAACATTTCACCTCCAACATTATGCAGCTGTTTTATAGGATTCTCTCAATCCTTTAGGCGTCATTTTAGTTTCCAAAACAGCAAGTAACCGATCTGCGATAACCGCAAGAATCGTTGCTGGAATTGTTCCAGCTAAAATCAAGTCCGGTCGATATAAATTCAATCCATCAAAAATAAAATCACCAAGTCCACCGCCACCAATAAAGGCTGCTAGTGTCGCCCAACCAATCAAGTACACGGTAGACAAGCGAATACCCGCCATAATAACAGGAAGCGCTAATGGGAATTCCATTTTTATAATGGATTGCCAGGTATTCATTCCCATACCTTTTCCGGCTTCAACTATCCCTTTGTCCACATCTCTCACTCCGACATACGTATTCCGTAAAATCGGCAGTAACGAATAGAAGAATAAAGCAATGATTGCAGGCAATTTTCCAACCCCTAAGAATGGGATGAAAAATGCTAGAATCGCTAAACTCGGGATAGTTTGCAGAACTCCGACAAGGGAGATAAACCGATCCGCAAACTTCGGTACCCTGGACAACGCTATTCCCAGTGGCACAGCCACAATGATTCCTAATAAAATAGCTGCCAGTGAAATATATAAATGTTCCCCAGTTTTGTAGATTAAGTCACTACCATGGGCAGCAAAAAACTCTGTCATTTACATCCACCTCCTACAGTGCACGAAGCTTTGGCTTTTCGTCTTCCAATTCCATTCCATCGCCCCAAATCGTGTCATACAATAGATTCGCCAAAGCTGCACGAGTGACGATTCCTGTCAAACGATTTTCTTCGTCTACAACCGGTACAAATTTCGCACCACGACGAAGTATCTTGTGAACTGTATCACGTAATAAGCTGTCTTCCGTAACAGCAAACAAATCTGTTTCCATTACTTTTTCAACTGTAGTTGCTTTTTTATAGTTCAAGTTCACCATTTCAATATCGATATATCCCTGTAGCTTACGATTCGAGTCAATGACAAGCAGTGCATCGACTTTTTTGTCCTTCATCGTAGCCAGAGCAGTTTTTAATGTGGCTTGTGGTTCAATCGTCACTGGAGAGCCACCGGTGATTTGTCCAACTGTAACAACATCAGGACGGCCTTGAATGAGACGTTCTTTTCCTAGGAATTCTTCGACAAACTCATTCGCCGGGTTTCTTAAGATTTCTTCCGGTGTGTCTGCTTGGACAATTTCCCCGTCACGCATAATGACGATTCGATCCGCAAGCTTCAACGCTTCATCCATATCATGGGTGACGAACACAATCGTTTTTCCTAATTCACGTTGCAATTTTTTGAACTCATCTTGAAGCGAGTCCCTTGTGATCGGGTCTAGTGCTCCAAATGGTTCGTCCATGAGAATCAATGGTGGGTTAGCAGCTAACGCACGTAATACCCCAATTCGCTGTTGTTGTCCCCCACTCAGTTCATGTGGATATTTATCGAGGTAATCTTCCGGTAAGTCAACAAGTTTAATCAGTTCTTTTGCCCGTGCATCTTTTTCTTCCTTCGACCATTTGAGAAGGGTACCGACAAGTACGATATTTTCCTTGATCGTCATATGTGGCATCAGCCCGATTTGCTGGATGACATAACCAATGGAGCGGCGAAGCTCTACCGGATTTTGCTTCATAATATCTTTTCCATTTATTAAAATCTGTCCTTCTGATATATCAATCAACCGGTTCACCATTTTCATCGTCGTTGTTTTCCCACAACCACTAGGACCGATAAAACAAACAAATTCTCCTTTTTCTATTTTTAAATTTAAGCTGTTAACAGCAGGTCTACCTTGGCTGCTGTAGCGTTTTGTAACATTTTTAAATTCCAACAAAACAACGCACCTCCGACAATTTTCATGTTTTCTGAAATCACTTCTTAAGTATAGCTTAGATTGCTTGCTAACTAAACTCAATTTAAACTTTATATAACGTGTTTAATACGTACAATTTTTATTTTATAAAGTGTATAGCGTTGTTTTTCTTACAATTGCTTCGTTTTTCGTCGGATTACTGATGATTAGACATAAAAAAGAAGCATGAAACTGAAAAATACGTTTCATGCTTCTTTATTTCTCCTTGTTACATAGAGCATTCCTGGAAACAGGAGGGCTGCAATAAATAGGAGCACCATTGTCATCGTCATCATATTTTGATTGCCCATACCTGTGGCAAAAGCAATTCCATAAAGACTGGAAGCAAGAATATTTCCAATGAATCTCGATGTCATCAACAGACCTGAGGCAATTCCGCTGTCTGCTTTATCAATGAACGTAAACAACAGATTTTGTAAACCGATATTCTGGATTCCATTGCTGATCCCTATGATAGCAAGAACTAAGCCAACTAAGAAGAGTGATGAATTGCCTTTTACCATAAACATCATGAGTACGCCGATTATCCCTACCCCCACACTGACTAGAAGAGGAATCCGGAATCCCGAACGTTCCATCCACCTCGTTGCAATTGGAGTCATCACCATTGCAAATATCGACAACGAGAGCATGACCAATCCTGCTGTTCTCGACGTTGTTCCGATTGCACTCTGTAAGAATGTTGGAAAGCTGAGTAATACCGCGAAGAAAATGACCGTCGAGAGAATGTATTGTCCAAATATAAGCGTAATATTTAAATTTGAACGGAAAAAGTTTACATTTATAAAAGGATTTTCCCTTTTCTTTTCATGCATATAGAATACAACCGTAACAATAATCGAGAGAGTCAACGTACCTATTTGTACTTCCTGCTCCAATCCTAGTAAAAATATCATCCAAGCAATAATCGTCAAACTGAATAATAGGATTCCAAAGATATCCCATGAATGATCCTTCCCACTGGATTGCTCGTCTTTCGGAATATATCGTAACGTCAAGAAGATTCCCAATGCCAGAATGGGCAGATTCACATAAAAAATGACTGGCCAGCCCCCAAATTGAATTAGCAACCCACCAATAGTAGGTCCGAAAGCAGCCGAGGTCGTGGCAAATACAGCTAATGTTCCAATGACTCGATTTTGTTTATGTTGGATCACATTCCGGATAATGCCTACCCCTGCCGGGAATAAGGCGGATGTACCAATGGCTTGTATGCCGCGCATAATCAATAATACAATCATCGTATTTGATAATGGAGCCAGGATAGAGGAAACTACGACGAGAAGGAGTCCAATCACAAATATTAACCTTCTGCCGTAACTGTCGCTTAATTTTCCAATTAATGGGGTGAATATGGCGCTGATAATAAAGTAAGAAGCGATCAGCCAAGATATATCAGTAGCGTTCAATTGAAAATCCTGCTGGATGGCAGGTAGAGCGACGGTAATCATCGTCGTGTTTAAAGGATTCAAGATAACCCCTAAGGATACTGCTAGTACAATTAATTTTTCATGTTTGCTCACCGTCTAAAACTCCTTTTATGTAGTAAATCATCCTATACTATCTTAACACAGCCCAAATGAGTATAGTTTAAATGCTTTTATCTATATAAGCAGAAGTTTTATAACACATATTATAACCCTCCCTGTTTAAGTCAGAGAGGGTTCAGAGATGAACTTATTGGGCAGTGTATCCACCATCGACGATCAACGAGTTTCCAGTCATAAAGGAAGAGTCATCACTTGCCAAGAATAGTGCTGCTTTAGCCATTTCCTCAGGTTGTCCTAAACGTTTCATCGGCGTTGCATTCGTCAAGAATTCCCTGTCCGTATCGCCTAAAATCGGTGTTTCAATAAAACCAGGACAAAGAGCGTTGACACGGATGTTTCTTTCAGCATATTCAAGACCAAGGGAACGGGTAAGGTTAATCACTCCACCTTTCGCTGCGTTATAGGCTGCACTTCCCGGAGAACCTACCCAACCATACATCGAAGCTGTGTTGACTATGACACCGCCACCGTTTTGCAAAAACTCTTTGATCGCAAACTGGGCATTTAAAAAGACCGCATCCAAGTCCACTTCTACCGTTCTTCTCCATTCAGCATACGTTAACTCTTCGGTTGGTTTCACACTTCCGATTCCCGCGTTATTGAAAAGTATATCCACCTTGCCAAACTGGGACTTCGCTGTGTCGAATACGTTTTGCACATCCGCCTCATTCGTCACATCGGCTTTGACAAACACTGCATCGCCACCCTGCCCTTTTAATTCTTCAATAAAACGATCACCTAGCTCCTGATTCATATCGACAAGTACCAGCTTTGCCCCTTCTGCTGCAAAAAGTGTCGCAGAGGCCGCTCCAATTCCTGAGACCCCTCCTGTAATAACGGCTACCTTGTCTTGTAATTTACCCATACCCATTCCTCCTGTATAATGTTTTTAAGCCTCATGTAAAGGTTTACAGTTTTATAGCATCAGTGTTATTCTGCTATTCCATCGCATGATTTATTCTAGTCAGGGGGGGTTTATATGGGGATTCGAGATCATCTTGGACGGATAGTTCCACTGGACGAACCACCAAAGCGGATTATTTCACTAGTTCCTGCAATAACGGAAACGATGTATCACATTGGATTGGAAAAGGAAATTGTCGGCCGGACGAGATTTTGTAAATTTCCTGAGGATAAAGTGAAAAGCGCCATTAATATTGGCGGAACAAAAGATATAAAGCTGGATAGGATCCACGAACTGAAGCCAGATCTCATTATTGCTGAAAAAGAAGAGAATACGAAGGAAATTGTAGAAACACTAGAACAGCATTACCCGGTTTTCGTGTTTGAAGTTCAGCATTTCAATGATGTGTTCCGGATGCTGAATGACTTGGGGCGCTTAACGGGTCGAGAAGAAAATGCGGCAACTCTCAGCAAACAAATTAAAGTTGCATTTAAAAACCTGCCACATGCTAGTGGAAAAAGAGTGGCCTACGTCATTTGGAAAAAGCCATATATGGTGGTCGGAAAAAATACATACATAAATTCACTGATTGAGGAAATGGGTTTTATCAATCCTTTTACAGAAACAGAAGGCAGATATCCAGTAGTGACGGATTTGGATTTCAAACAGGCAGAGCTTGAGGAAGTTTTCCTGGCTACAGAACCATACCCATTCCGGGACGACCATCTGGATGAATTCCGTGAGATGCTACCAGATGTAAAAATTAGAATCGTCGACGGAGAAATGTTCTGGTATGGCGCAAAAATGGTGGAAGCAGCTACCTATTTTAAGACTTTTGGAGACAGAGGTTGAATTTGAGCCTCTGTCCTTCCCAACCACTCTTCATTACCCATCCTTGCTGCAACCCACCTTAATCTCCTTTTATTGGAGATTATAAGACACCGATTCTATCAAATAAAGTTCTTCCACACTTTCTCTGAATCTACATATTATATAAGTAGAAAGTTTTATCAAAATTATTTATATTTAACCCTTGCATAATTATACATCGTAGAGTATAATTATAATCAATTCTTAGAAACGCATAGGAGCTGATGCAAATGGAAACTAAAAACGTGATTATCATTGGTGCAGCTGGTCGAGACTTTCATAATTTCAACACGTATTATCGTGATAATGATGCATATAACGTCGTTGCATTCACTGCAGCGCAAATTCCTGATATAGATGGACGTAAATATCCGAGTGAACTTGCTGGAAGCTTATATCCAGAGGGGATTCCAATTTATTCCCAAGATGAGCTTCCTCAATTAATTAAAGAACTAGATGTCGATGAATGTGTCTTCGCATTCAGTGATATCAGCTATGAAGATTTGATGGGAATCAGTGCAGTTGTGAATGCTGCTGGTGCAGATTTCAAATTACTTGGACCGAACAGTACGATGTTAAAAAGTAACAAACCGGTCATTTCCGTTACAGCCGTACGTACTGGGACAGGAAAAAGCCAAACTTC
Source organism: Oceanobacillus luteolus (assembly GCF_042678205.1). NCBI lineage: Bacteria > Bacillati > Bacillota > Bacilli > Caryophanales > Bacillaceae > Oceanobacillus > Oceanobacillus luteolus. The sequence continues at coordinate 26,057 of NZ_JBHUDE010000005.1, read as the reverse complement.
CCGTAAAATCATTGAAACGTTGCTTAAGCAAAACTTAAAAGTCGTTGCTGTACGTCACCCGATGCCTTACGGTGACTTGAATGCACAGCGTGTACAACGTTTCGCGACTGTCGACGACTTGAAAAAACATGATTGTACAATCGAGGAAATGGAAGAGTATGAGCCACATGTGACAAGAGGTAATATTGTATATGCAGGTGTCGATTATGCAGATATTTTAAAAGCTGCGGAAAATGATCCAGATGGCTGTGATGTCATTCTTTGGGATGGTGGAAACAATGACTTCTCTTTCTATGAGCCAGACCTCGCAATTACCGTACTTGACCCGCACCGTCCAGGTCATGAACTGAAATATTATCCTGGTGAAGTTTGTTTGAGAACGACAGACGTGTCCATCATAAACAAAGTGGATAGTGCTCCGGAAGAAGCAGTTGCAACAGTGGAAAATAATATAAAAGCTGCAGCCCCTGATAGCAAAATCATCAAGGCTGAATCGACGATTACTGTTGATAAACCAGAATTGATTACAGGTAAAAAAGTTTTAGTTGTAGAAGATGGCCCGACACTTACACACGGAGAGATGAAAATCGGCGCAGGTTCTGTTGCTGCAGAACGTCTTGGAGCTTCAGAAATTGTAGATCCTAGCCCATATTTAGTCGGAACATTGAAAGAAACATTCAAAACTTACCCTCATATTGAAAAAGTGCTTCCTGCAATGGGATATGGGGAACAGCAACTGAAAGATTTAGAGGAGACCATCAATAATACGGACTGTGATGCAGTGATTATTGGTACACCAATCGACTTGACTCGTGTCATCAATATCAACAAACCTACTACTCGTGTGTTCTATGATCTAGACGAGGTGGAAGGGCCGAACTTGGAGAGCATCTTAAAAGAGTTTATCGAAAAACATCACTTACAGTTTGCATAACTAAAAAATCACACGTACCCAGGGGGCGTGTGATTTTTAAATTGTTTAAACTTACTTTTCAAAGTGAAATGAGCTTCTCATATCTGACTTGCATTCTCAGCAGCCTTGACCACTTCTTCTATTGATTTTCCCATCCCTGCTTCCACTGCTGCTACAAAAGCACCTTCCAATATAGGAGCTTCCACCACTTTCAAATTATCGTGTTCACTTATTTCAACAGCAATTTCCGCATTCATTTTCGCACTGCCGATATCATAAAAAATAAGCACACCTTGTTCATTGTACACTTCTTCGACTGCCTGTTGAATTTTATCAATGCTTGTCCCGATGGAATCTTCTTCAGTACCACCGGCAAGTGCAACAGACACATTCGGCACCATTTGACTGATGATATCTTTAATGCCTGCCACCACTTTAGAACTGTGGGAAACGAGCACAATCCCTACCTTGCTCATAACGTTCAAACACTCTCCTTCACTACATCAGACAAAGAAGAAAAAATATAATACGAGGAGACCGACCCCGGATCCAAATGCCCGATGGAACGTTCTCTCAAATAGGCAGCCCGTCCTTTTTTAGCTTCAAGTTCTTTCGTTGACTCCATAGCAAGCTTGGCCGTTTCCTCAAATCTGACAGAATCGAAGTCATCTTGCTCCTTCAGTTGCTCCAGTAATGTCTCCCAAACATCTACAAGTGTCTTCTCTCCTTTTTCTGCCTTTCCCCGCTGTTTTATTCCTTGAAGGGCTTCCTCCATCGCATGAACGAATTGAGGATAATCAACCGAATCACTATCCTTTAAAGCCATGGACATCTTCAAAAATGCTGTCCCATACAATGGGCCCGATGCGCCTCCGACTTTTGATAATAGAGTCATAGAAATATCCTTTAACAGGTCAGACACATTGCTATAATCTGATGCTGAAATCTTTCCAATTACTTCTTGGAATCCACGAGCCATATTAATTCCATGGTCCCCATCGCCAATCGCTTGGTCTAAAGATGTTAAATAGGTTTTATTTTGTTGTATTTTGTCATTAGCCTTTTCCATCCAATCTAATATATGAGCCACATCTAATTTCATCATTGCACCTCCATTTCAACGACGAAATGCTGGAGCTTTGGATTCAGCATCCAATAGGGTTTTTAGTTCTTGGTCCAATCTTAAAAGCGTTACAGAACAACCGGCCATTTCCAGAGAAGTCATATATTCTCCAACGAATGTATCATAAATGGTAATTCCTTTATCAGATAGTAATTGATTCACTTTTTTATTTACGATAAATAGCTCCATCTCTGGAGTTCCACCTAACCCATTAACCATCACTGCAACTTCCTCGCCACTTTTCAGACCTAAATCAGCAATCACCTTTTCAGTGAGTTCAACAGCGATTTCATCAGCAGTTGTAATTTCTTTCCGTTCAATTCCAGGTTCTCCGTGGATACCAATGCCAATTTCCATTTCATTTTCTTTTAGTTCAAAACTAGGCGTTCCTGCAGCCGGCACGATACATGGCGTGAGCGCCATCCCGATGGAACTTACATTTTGGATGGTCTTCTCAGCCACCGCTTGAACTTCCTCTAAAGAGGCACCTTGTGCAGCCTTTGCTCCAGCAATCTTATGCACGAAAACTGTACCCGCTATCCCGCGTCGTCCGGTTGTAAAAGAACTATCCTCCACCGCAACATCATCATTGACAACTACTTGCTTCACATTAATGCCTTCCGCTTCTGCAAGCTCAGCAGCCATCTCGAAATTCATGATGTCACCGGTATAGTTTTTAATGACCAATAACACACCAGCACCATTATCAACGGCTTTAATTCCTTCAAATACTTGATCTGGAGTTGGAGATGTAAACACTTCACCTGCTACTGCCGCATCAAGCATCCCTTCACCGACATATCCTGCATGTGCTGGTTCATGTCCACTCCCTCCACCACTGACAATTCCAACCTTATTCGTAACAGGGGCATCCTTTCTAGCAATGACTGTTGTACCAGGCAAACGTTTTACATCATTTGGATATGCTGCGACGAAGCCATCCAACATATCCTGTACAGCTGAATTTGGATCATTGATAATTTTCTTCACGAATATTCCCCTCCTAATATAGATGGATATTGCAATACTATAGTCTCTATATCTATTGTATTATAATTATATGAATAATCCCACAAATTAAGCTGGTGGAGAATATAGAGCATCAACGGAAGTGTTTAGGCCTGCTTTCCAGTAACCCTCTATAACTCTCTCGATAGTGCCATAGTAATACTCCTTCAAGAACGGTAATAAGGATTGCCAGGAGAAGTAGATCAGCATCTACAAAAATATGAAAAGCTAATATATTGACGATAATTCCTGCTAAAATCAGTAACATCAATGGCACATACCTTCGTATCAACAAAAATATCCCCGCTACAATTTCGACGCCTTTTTCTAATGCAAGAAAGTAACCAGAGCCTAGAAACTCCATTGCTGCCGGACTGGTGGGAGCCAGTGGTTCAAAACCAAATAATACGAGATATCCATTTAATCCGGCACCAAGAAAAATAATACCTAAAACAATTTCAGCAAGACGCATGCCCATACGCATTGTCATCCCCCCTGGATGAGTTTAATTTTTTACCCATCAACCCTCATAAGCAATAACGCCACGACAAATCGTAAATTTGATATTGAAACCATCATCAACAATAACCAAATCCGCATCTTTACCTTTTGCAATACTGCCTTTCCGATCAAACATGCCAACCTGTTTAGCTGGATTGACCGAGGCCATCCGGATAATGTCATGCCAACCTACGCCATCCAATTCAAGCATAAGTTTGGCGGCTGCATCCATCGTTAAAATACTTCCTGCAAGTGTCCCATCTTCCAATACAGCACGATCCTCCGTCACTTCAACCGGCTGGCCTCCGAGCTCATAGTCACCTGGTTCAAGCCCTTTCGCCCGCATCGCATCTGTTATCAAAATTAGACGATCACTTCCCATCTGGTTATAGATGATTTGAAGCATTTCTTTCGTAACATGGATGCCGTCTGCGATGAGTTCCGCAGATAACTCTTTCAATAAAAATCCAGCACCGACTGCCCCAACATCACGGTGGTGGATGCCATTCATCGCATTACAGAGGTGCGTCAATTGCCGAACACCATGCCTGACCGCTTGCTTCATTTCATGGAAACCAACATCGGTATGACCAGCAGATACGATGACACCCGATTCATTCAAAGCTTGAATAAAACTACCGTCTGTATCATGCTCCGGTGCAAGGGTAATCGTTCTAATATTATTTCCCGAGAGCCGCTGCCACTCATTGAAGAGTTGAAGATCCGGCTGCATGATGAATTCCTTCGGCTGCGCACCCGCTTTTGACTTCTCAACAAAAGGACCTTCAAGATGTACCCCAGCCACTTCCGCTTGACCAGGTGTATTCTCGTAACTTACTATATTCGTCAATGCTTGCTCAATATTATCCGGAGATTGGGTAATTGTTGTTGCAAGGAATGCAGTAGTACCCTCCTTGGGTAAAAATTGGGCCATCGTCTGTAATGCTTCGTGCGTACTGTCCATCACGTCGGCGCCGTTTGCTCCATGGATATGGCTGTCGATGAACCCTGGAATAACGTTTAGATTTTCTGCATCGATGATATGAGCCTCATTCAACATCTCACTCGACAGTTCACCTTCATCAATAATTTCCTTGATTTGTCCGTTTTCCACATAGAGATTGGCTCGGTTAAGAACCTGATTTTCCAAGTAGATTGTTGCGTTTTTTATAAGAAGTGCTGATTTTTTCATGATTGTTCATCCTTTCGAGCAAAGTCGTTCTCATACTTGTCTATACATCAGTACATCTATACATGTGTAATTTTGTTTGGTACAATGGTTGTAAGATGAAAAAAGGCGGGGTTACATGATTGACAAAAATTCACCGATTCCAATTTATTATCAGCTGGAATTGCAAATTAGACAATTCATTGAATCAGAACAGCTACAGCCGGGAGATATTTTACCGTCAGAACGTGAATTCACTGAGAAGTATAATATTAGCCGGATGACTGTAAGGCAAGCGATTAATAACCTCGTAAGTGAAGGATTATTATACCGTCAAAAAGGTAAAGGCACCTTTATAGCTGAACAGAAATTTGAACAAGATCTCTCTGGTCTGACAAGTTTCAGTGAAGATATGAAAAACCGCGGGTTTACCCCATCCAATAAATTACTTCACTTTCAAACAATCACAGGAAACGAACAAATTGCAGCTATTTTAAAAATAAGTGAAGAAGATGCTGTCTATGAAATTAAAAGAATCCGGATGGCAAATGATGAACCAGTTGCCCTTGAAACTGTCTACACTCCACAAAGAATAGTTGAAGATATGACAGAGCAAGACATCTCCACGTCTTTTTATCAACACTTGGAAAATAACTTGCAACTGCAAATCGCCTATGGAAAGCAAAGCATTGAAGCGGCACTCGCAAATGAAGAGGAAATCAAGCAACTGCGCATCAAAAAAGGTAACCCGATTCTTTTAATGAAACGCACAAGCTTCCTTCAAGACGATACACCGATCGAGTATGTAAAGTCCGCTTACCGGGCCGATAAATATAAATTCAATTTGCAAATGAAACGGGAGTAAATGTACTCCCGTTTATCTTTTCCACGTCCAGCTTCAGCGAAGCATCTGCATGTACTCTCTTCATGAATTTACATCTAAGGACTACATCGTGTGGCTTTGCGAGTGCCGCTTCACTGACTTAACTTGCAACACGACGAGCACTACGACTACCGGACTTGCTAGACCTCCGTACTTAAACGGGCGCTTCCTCTTTTGCATATCAGCGGAAAATGGAAGATGCCATGCGAAAATACGTATGCCTTTTTCCGCGGATGGCTATGGAATAATCCATAATCCGCTCTGGAATAGCCATCCCATACATGCCGGCATCACCAATATGATGCACATCTGCACCAGCCATTTTATTATACAACGCGATTTGCTGGATTGTTTCCCTCTCTGCTCCCTCTTGGCTCGTTCCGATTGAAGTCAGTGCCATTGCTCCAAGAGAGTGGACTTCCTCCACAAGACTTGCTGTTTTCTCTAACGTCGTTCCCGGAACTGTTCCGACTCCCGGCAGCAGGACAATATCCGCTCCAGCCTCCACAAAATTCCGCACTGTTTCTTTATCAGTTAATTTCTCATCGATCCCCGCGCCATGCATCTTGCCGGCGATAATAAGCAATCCCGCTTCTTTCGCAAGTTGAATCGATGCTAAAATCTCCTGATTTGTCACACCTGTTTTCGGGTTGCCGGTCAAGCAGACAAAATCCGCCCCCAATGCTTTTAGCTTTCTTAATGATTTGGCAGTTGCCCGTCTCCCTTCCGGCAATACATCGAGCGTTTCCAATCGTCTTGCACTAGAATCCACCGGCTCCAGATTCACTCCAACTGGACGGCCGATCATTTTCTTTAATGTTTGAATGCTATCTTCTATATTCTCAATTTCCAACCCCTCTATACTCGGTTTCTCCACATCCAACACATTCAGCAAAATCATATCCGCTCCAAAAGCCGCAGCATATTCCGCATTGGTGATACCTGGATACAGCGGCTGAGCATGACACATGACTTCGGCAATAAGCGTACGGCCCTCGGATGCTTTAATCGATTGTAACAGTTGGTCCTTATCCAAGTTTGCAAAATCGGATGCGGTTGAGCTGATTAGTCGTTTCATGTGCACCTCCATGGAAGAAAGGCTAGTATTCTAAAAAGCAGAATGCTAGCCTCTATGATTAGTTTTCTTTTCTAATTTTCTTCACTTCATCCGCAACTGCTTGCACTTGTGTACCTACGATGACTTGGACATTATTTTTTCCAATGACGTTTACTCCTGGTACACCTGTCGCTTTAATTTTTGCTTGGTCTACTAGTTCAGCATCTTTTACTTCCAATCTTAATCGGGTTGCACAGTTATCCACAGATAACACGTTATCATCCCCACCAAGTCCAGCATAGATTTCACGAGCCATGACGGCAAAACGATCATCCGATGCGGAACCAGATTGACTTGCTGCTGCCACTACCTCCTCATCATCTTCACGTCCTGGCGTTTTCATATCGAATTTAACGATCAAGAAACGGAACAGGAAGTAATAAACCACCGCAAATCCAAGTCCTTGCACGACGAGCATGAGCGGCATATTCGCTAGCGGCAAGCGTGAACTTAGGAAAAAGTCGATAAATCCTGCACTAAAACCAAAGCCCGCTGTCCAGCCAAAGGTAGAAGCAATGAACAGGGATAACCCCGTTAATGCAGCATGCACAACATAAAGGAATGGTGCTAAGAACATGAAGGAGAATTCAATCGGCTCGGTTACACCGGTTAAGAAAGAAGCGAATGCTGCTGCCATGAGTAAGGAAGCCGCTTGTTTTCTTCTTTTGCTTTTCGCAGTATGGTACATTGCTAAGCAAGCTGCCGGCAATCCGAACATCATGATTGGGAAAAACCCAGCTTGGTACATACCGGTAACACCTTTTTCCCCATTACCAGACCAGAAATTAGCAATATCATTAATTCCAGCTACGTCAAACCAAAACACAGAGTTCAGCGCATGATGCAGCCCAGTTGGAATCAGCAATCGGTTGAAAAACCCGTAAAGCCCAGCCCCAACAGAACCCATATTACTAATCGCTGTACCGAAGGAAACTAACCCACTATAAGCAATAGGCCATACAACCATCATTAATAATGAAATGACAAGCATGACAGCTGCCGTCACAATTGGCACACTCCTTCTTCCACTGAAGAAAGCGAGCGCATCCGGAAGCTTTGTTTTACTAAAGCGGTTGTACATCGCTGCAGCAATAAGACCAGAAATAATTCCGACAAAAACGTTTTCAATATTAGCAAACGCTGCATTGACACTATCCGCTTCAATTCCTTGGAACATTGCCATTTTATCAACAGAAAGCATGTTAGTTATAACTAAATAACCAACGAGACCAGCAAGCGCGGCGGCACCGTCTCTTTCTTTTGACATTCCAACTGCTACCCCAACTGCAAATATCGCAGGAAGGAAATCAAGTATCGAGCCTCCGGCTGCAATAAGGAAAGCCGCAGCAACGTTTTCGGAGCCCCACCCATCATGGTCGATCCAGTAGCCAATCCCCAAGAGGACTGCTGCTGCTGGCAAAACTGCTACAGGGAGCATTAGTGACCGACCAAGATTTTGTAAATACTTCAACATAATAATCATCCTTTTTTTAAAAAATTTGATGATATCGCAGCAAGCAACTTGTCTGATGATGATATACAACTATATGATAGCGCTACCAAATCACCAATAAAAATCCAGGCTCCCTCCTTTCTGTCCGTGTAAACAGATTTGGCAGCTATTAAACGAGGTAACTTGCTAATTCTATTTTACCAGATGCTAAGTATGGTTGTCTATACAACTATACTTATGTCTGGGATAGACGCAAATAATACTCTTTCATTAACTTTTTGTTACGCTCGTCAGCTTGATCGATATTACCACTCAATAAAACTGGAGGCTCCATCCCTTTCTCTGCTACATTCGCAATAGCTTGGGCAATTATACTATTGACAATTGCCGCTCCAATAACCGTTGAACTTGGTGCAAAAGGCACTGCTACTCCGTCATGCTTCAAGATAGCATCTCCTAGCGGAACATGGTTATCGATCTGCAAATCTACAACATCTTTCAAACATTTACCGCTCTCATGCCGCGAAGTCTGAGTTTCTGCATAGACACTGGAAGAGATTCCAATGATGTACGCATCTTTTTCCTTTGCAAGAAGTGCAACGTCGATTGGGACTGGGTTTCTTCCCGATGTAGAGACAACTATCATGATATCTCCTCTACGTATGGGCTGATTTTCCATAAACTTTTCCGCATACCCGCTTTTTCTCTCAAGCACAGAAGCACGTACTGCATCTTTATGGAGCATCACATCCTCATCAAAAATCGGATGGATCACAGCCAAGCCACCAGCTCGATAATATACCTCTTCTGCTAATATATGAGAGTGGCCGCAGCCAAATACATGAATAATTCCTTCCGATTGGATTGATGCAGCAATTTTTTCCGCAGCTTGGTTCATTGCTTGCATTTCTTTTGTTTCAACATGCTGCAACAGTTCGCTGATACGTTTAAAGTATGTGTGAATCATAGAATCCACCTTTCAGCTCTTATTTTACTGTAAGAAGCACCGTTTCTCCTGCCCGCGCTTCGGTTTCCTCTGCCACGGTCACCTGTTTATCATTGCTGTTTGTAATGATGACAGGGGTGATGATATCGGCAGCATTTTCTTTGATATATTCTAAATCCACATCCAATAACTGCTCGCCGACTTTTACTTGATCTCCAACACTCACTAAGGTCGTGAATCCTTTTCCGTTTAGGGATACCGTTTCCAACCCGATATGAATAAGAACTTCCGTACCGTCTTTCGTACGCATTCCAATCGCATGTTTTGACTCTGGAATCGTGACGATTTCTCCGTTCACTGGAGAGAAGACCTTTCCTTCTGAAGGAACAATAGCAATACCTTCACCCATCATTTTTTGGCTGAACACGGGGTCCGGAACATCCTTCAGGTTAACGACTTTTCCATTTAAAGGAGCATGAATTTCCACTCCATTTGATTTCTTGAATAATTTTTTTAGCATGGTTCGTTGACTCCTTTCTTTAAAAACTACCTTTAAAAATAGTTTAGCACTCCACATGTATACCTGTCTATACATTTAGATAGCAAGGTAACTTCTATCATTTATTAGTCGGGTTGATTTGTTGGACAAATTTTTCAGCAGCCGGAGATAACGGAACGGATTTTAAATTAACGATGCCAATCTCTCGACTAGGGATTGTCTCCTCCAATAGCACTTCATGAAGTATTCCCCTGTTTAAATATTCCTGTGAAAATTCACGCACAACACAAGAAATCCCTAGATTGCTCTTTGCAAAATCCATAAGCAAATCATAGGAACCCAACTCAAAAACAGGTGAAATCGCGTAACCTCTTTCCTCAAAAAATTCATCGACATATCTTCGGGAAATCGTATTCTTTTCAAATAGGATTAAAGGCAGCTGCATCAAATGATCAAAACTAACAGGTATCTTCGAGATGCGGCGATATTTTTCCCCACAAACAAAAATATCGTGGATTTTCATACACGGAATGACCCTGAACTGTTCATCCGCAATCGGCAAGTTACACACACCGACATCCGCTTCACGGGCTTTTATATAATCCAATATTTCCGGAGTCGTTCCATTTAATATCTTCAGTTTAATTCCGGGGAATCTCGCATGATACTCTTCTAAAAAAGGTAATAAAAAATACCGGGAAATCGTATCCCCAACCGCAATCCGTAATTCTCCCCTTCTCAGCCCCTTGAACGCTTGGATTTTGTCCTCCGCCACATCAATAATTCCGAGAGCCGAGCTTACATGTTCATGCAAAACTTTCCCCTCATTGGTTAAAACAGCGCCTTTTGGGGTACGATGGAAAAGCTGGACCTCCAATTCTTTTTCCAATCGTAAAATCGATTGACTGACAGCAGACTGAGTCATAAACAACTCTTTCGCCGCTTTGGAAAAACTTTTATTTTTACTGACGATATGAAAAACACGGTATAAATCCAATTGCCCCTTCATATTAACCCACCTAATACCTCTTATTATTATTATTAATTTTACTTATACCAGAGAATGAAGGTATAGTAAAGAAGGAGAAATCAAAAGTTAATGATACCTACATATACCTTGAAACAGAGGAGAGATTAGATTGGAAAGAGTAGTTGGAACGACAGTACGTGGACTCAGAGCACCAATTATAAACGAAGGTGATGATTTAGAGAAAATCGTTGTGGATACCGTATTGAACGCCGCAGAGGTGGAAGGAATCACGATTCAAGATCGCGACATCGTATCCCTGACTGAATCCATCGTTGCACGAGCACAAGGGAATTACGCTAGTATTGATGCGATTGCAGCGGATGTGAGTGAGAAATTCGGTGATGAGACGGTCGGAGTGATTTTCCCAATTCTAAGCCGTAACCGTTTTGCAAACTGCTTAAGCGGGATAGCAAGAGGTGTGAAAAAGGTCGTGCTTATGCTGAGCTATCCTTCAGATGAGGTCGGTAACCACTTAGTAAGCATTGATGATCTCGATGAAAAAGGCATCAATCCATGGACAGACAACTTAACAGAAGAACAGTTCCGTGAACTATTCGGCAACCAGAAACACCCTTTTACAGGCGTTGATTATATCGAATATTACCGCAGCCTTGTCGAAGCGGAAGGAATCAGCTGTGAGATTATCTTTTCCAATCACGCAAAGTCCATTCTTGATTATACAAAGCATGTACTCGCATGCGACATCCACTCCCGCTTCCGGACAAAACGTATCTTAAAGAATCACGGTGCGGAAACTGTGTATGGTTTGGATGATATTTTAACGGAACCAGTGAACGGCAGCGGCTATAACGAAGCTTTTGGACTGCTCGGCTGTAATAAAGCGACGGATGATAGCGTGAAGCTATTCCCGAATAAATGCCAAGGGCTCGTTGATGGTATCCAAGCAAAAATTAAAGAAGCAACAGGAAAAACTGTTGAAGTAATGGTTTACGGAGATGGTGCTTTCAAAGACCCTGCAGGGAAAATTTGGGAGCTTGCTGACCCTGTCGTTTCACCGGCTTATACGAAAGGCTTGGAAGGAACGCCAAATGAAATTAAATTAAAATATTTGGCTGACAATAACTTCAGCCATCTTCGCGGTGAAGAACTGGACAAAGCAATCGCAGAGTATATTGAAAACAAAAGTGATGACCTTGTTGGATCAGTGGAAGCCCAAGGTACAACACCAAGAAAACTTACGGACTTGATTGGTTCTTTATCTGATTTAACCTCAGGCAGCGGAGATAAAGGTACACCGTTTGTCTTTATTCAAGGGTATTTTGATAACTATACGAGCGGAAAATAGAGGATTCTTGTTGGGGCGAGCGGATTTGACTGTGGCATGAGCGATTCGGGCTATGGGGTGAGCGCTTTTGGCTAAGGTATGAGCGGTTCCGGGTCTGGGGCGAGCGCTTTTGAATATGGTATGAGCGGTTTCGACTCCGGGGCGAGCGCTTTTGAATATGGTATGAGCGGTTTCGGATCTGGGGTGAGCGCTTTTGGCTAAGGTATGAGCGGTTTCGACTCTGGGGTGAGCGCTTTTAGCTCTGATATGAACAATTAAATGGGACTGAGGGGAAATTGATTCTCCTCTGTCCCATTTTCTAATCTCCAAAGCTTGCGGAGGATGCTGCGGACGACTGATCTGCTTTCACGCAATCTATGGCAATGACAAGGGCGATGATTAGCTTTTCCACTGATTCGTCCATCACTTTCACCTGGTAGCTGTCTCCCCAGGAAAACCATTTTTTACTCACTTCACCGATCAACTCACCGTGCTGGTAGATTCCAAAGTCCATGTCCCACCAGTCACCTTCTACCTCTAAGCCAAGCGCATCAATTGTAAATTTCGATTTAAAGAAAGTGAATTCCTTTTTGATCGTGATGACTTCCTGCCCATCGATGGAAACCGTGAATTTCGGCAACCATGTTAAGAAATGTTTCGTGATCTGCGCAACTTCCGAGCCCCCAGTATCGGATACGGTAAAAACTTTCGGGACCTTAAGGAAGCTGCCCTCGACAAAATACACATCTCGTTCATCCGCATCTTTTACCGTAAATCGGCCTCTCATACTTAATACTTTCTGTTTAATATACAGCTCTTTCATAGCTGTCTTCCTTCCTAAAGGTCGTAGCCTATTAAAATGTTGCTAGTGAACTTTTTTACGACACATTAAAATTCCTCATATTCTGCAGGGTCTTGATTTTTTTGTCTTCCATCTATGTGGGACAAGGTGGCAATTTTATTCATTTCATCATCCGTTAATGAAAAATCAAAAATGGAAATGTTCTCAAGCTGACGTTCGGAAGATGTGGATCTTGGAATGGAAATCGATCCTAGTTGATAATGCCAACGTAAAATGACTTGTGATACCGATTTATTGTGACGTGCTGCGATTGGAGTTAAAATGTCATTGTCCAACACATTCTTCACCCGTGCAAGTGGGCTCCAAGACTGAGTCTGTACATTGTTTTCCTGATGCCACTTCCGCTGCTCTTCTTGATTGAAAAATGGATGTAATTCAATTTGATTCACACTTGGCTTCACACCAGTTTCTCTTTCTAGGCGTTCGATATGTTCTGGAAGGAAGTTACTTACTCCAATAGAACGGACCAAGCCCCATTTTTTTGCATCAATCAGTGCCTGCCAAGCTTCCACATAGACATCCTGTTTTGGATTTGGCCAGTGGATTAAGTATAGATCATAATAATCTAAATTCGCCCGATATAATGATTCTTGGATCGCCTCAACCGCCAGGTCATATGTATGGTATCGACCAGGTAACTTTGACGCAATCAGCAATTCCTCACGGCGGACCGAACTTCTTCTGATAGCTTCGCCCACGGTTCCTTCATTTTCATAATTATACGCACTGTCGAGCAAACGATAGCCGTGGTCAATCGCACTTGTAATCGACCGAACCCCAGCTGCCCCTTTCAGCTTATAGGTACCAAGACCGATTACAGGTACCGTCAGTCCATCGTTTAATGTCACTTCAGGTATGGCTTTACTCAAGATGATCTCCCCATTTCATTGATTGTCTTTATTGTCTAATAACTTTAGTATAGCATAACAAGTGAGTCTCTATAGTTTATAATGGTTGTATACAGAGGAAGGTGTTTCAGATGGTCGGTATGGGATATCGAACAATTAAAACTGCCGTTGGTGCAGGAATTGCCATGTGGCTAGCAAGTTTATTCAATTTGGAATTTGCCACTTTTGCTGCAATTATCGTCATCATGTGTATTGAAACAACGAAAAAACGGACCCTCCATACGATTAAAGATAAGCTTTTCGCATCGCTTTTATCGTTGGTGCTAGGTGCGATTGTATTTGAATTAGCTGGCTATCATCCGGTTGTCTTCGCTCTATTCATTCTCTTTTTCATGCCGATTTTGGTAAAGGCCAAGATTCAAAATGGCTTTGTCACGAGTATGGTTGTGCTTCTCCATATTTATTCAATCGGGGAAGTGAGTGTGGAAATCTTCCTTGATGAGCTATTAATCATTGCTATTGGTATGGGAATAGCGATACTTACGAATAGTGTCATGCCAAGCTTTAAAGAAGATATAAATCAACATAAATACAAAGTGGAAGAGAAGTTTACGAAGATTTTTCATGAGTTTCACGCATTTTTACAAGATAAAGACCGGAACTGGGACGGCAAGGAAATCAAGGAAGCTCAGGGTTTAATCAATCAAGCCAAATCCATCGTCATTCAAGATATCGAAAACCATTTATATCGTGAAAAAAATAAGGATTACTACTACTTCAACATGCGCTCTGAACAACTTGAAATTGTTAAACGAATGGTAACGATTGTTGGTATTGTCGCCAGCTCCGAAGTACATGTAAAACAAAAAGGGATGATCGCGGATTTATTTTTGTACATCAGCAAAAATGTCCGCTCGATGAACATTGACTACTCCCTGGATTTGCTTGAGGCTTATGAGCAATCGATCCGTGAAATGGAGTTACCGAAATCAAGGGATGAATTTGAAGTTCGGGCAAATTTATTCTATTTAAACTTTGAGATTAAAAACTACCTGACGATCAAAAAGAAGATTATGGACCAACTTGGAGCTAAATCCAAACTTTCCAAAGAACAGGAAGGAGAAGAGTCATGAAACTTACAGAAATCACCATCCGTCACTTACAAATGGAATTGAAGTCACCCTTTTCGACCAGCTTCGGAACATTGAAGAACAGGGACTTTTTATTACTTGAAGCGAAAAGTGACGACGGCCTCATCGGCTGGGGGGAATCCGTCGCTTTTTACTCCCCATGGTATACGGAAGAAACGATGAAAACGAACTGGCATATGCTCGAGGATTTTTTGATTCCACTTATTTTAAACAAAGAAATCAACCATCCTGACGAGGTAAGTGAAATATTTGCCTCAATCCGTAAAAACAACATGGCGAAAGCAGCAATTGAAGGAGCGGTATGGGATATCTATGCTCAGCAGACTAATCAGTCGCTCGCCCAAGCTTTAGGCGGAAAACAGAAACGGATCGAAGTCGGCGTCAGTATCGGGATTCAGTCAACAATCGAAGAGCTCATCGCGCTGGTAGATAGCTACGTGAAGGAAGGCTATAAACGGATGAAGGTGAAAATCAAGCCAGGCTGGGATGTAGATGTCATCCGTGCTTTACGGGATGAATTTCCGGATGTTGCAATTATGGCTGATGCGAATTCAGCCTACACCTTGAATGATATCGAGTTATTAAAGCAACTCGATGAGTTTGATCTCATGATGATTGAACAACCTTTGGCTGCAGATGATATCGTTGACCATGGCGTCCTACAAAAAGAACTGAAAACCCCAATATGCCTTGATGAAAGTATATGTTCTTTAGAAGATGCGAGAAAAGCGGTCGAGCTTGGAAGCACAAAGGTGATTAATGTGAAAATCGGCCGGGTTGGCGGCCTAACCGAAGCTAGGAGAATCCATGATTACTGCGCGGAAAAAGGGCTCCCAGTTTGGTGTGGCGGCATGCTTGAATCAGGAATTGGACGGGCCCATAACATTGCGCTGACCTCATTGCCGAATTTTACCTTGCCAGGTGATACGTCAGGTTCAAATCGATATTGGGAAAGAGATATTATAACTCCGGAAGTCGTGGCAGTGGACGGGATGATTGAAGTACCCCAAACTGTCGGGATTGGTTATGAAATAGACAGAGAAGCGGTGGAAGCTTTCACTGTGGGGAAGAAGCATTATCGTTGATTTAGATGAAAAGCGATCTTCTATTGTAAGATTGTTTCTGAAATGGAAGGCTTTCATGACTTGAGGGAACCGCTATTGTAAGATTTTCATCAAGACAGAAGGGCTTCATGACATGAGAGACCCTCTATTGTTAGCTTTCAACCGAAACAAGGGTGATTCAGGACAAGAGGACCACTCTATTGTCAGTTTTACACCAAATCAAAAGTCATTCATGACAGGAGACACCCTCTATTGTCAGTTTTACACCAAATCAAAAGTCATTCATGACAAGAGACAGCTTCTGTTGTCAGTTTTCAACCAAAATAGAAAGTCTTCATGACAAGAGGGCCACTCTATCATCGTTTTACATCAAATTAATTAACTTCATGTTTTCCCTACCAAAATTCAGGGAATATTTTTAGGACTTATCCTCAGCATAATAACAAGTAACAAAAAAGGAGTGTTCTGATGACAACCTACAATAAGCTTGTTCGTGACCGTATTCCAGAGATACTTGATGAGGCTGGGAAAAAGTATAATGTGGAGACGCTGAACCATGACCGTTATATTTTGGAACTGCGAAAAAAGTTGATGGAAGAACTCAGCGAATATCAAGAAGCAGCAAATGATGAGGAATCACTGGGAGAACTCGCAGATATTCTGGAAGTAATTTATGCACTTACTGAAGTACATGGCGAATCATTTGAAAAACTAGAACAGCTGCGTAAACAAAAAGCTGAGGAAAATGGAGCTTTTGCGGATAAAGTATATTTAATGGATGTGGAAGAATAGAGACCGAGGCATTTAGGTTATTCCTGAATGCCTCTTTTATTCCCTTTGTAAACGAAAAAAAGTGCAAGCGCCATAAAGAAAATAGCCAGCCTACGATTGGAGTCAATAGGTATCACAGCTCCGTTAAACATGCCGAAATGATCAATAATGAGGCCCATGAATAGTTGTCCGCTAATGACGAGGATGCTCGTTGCGGCCACTCCAATTTTAGGAACAGCAAATACACTGAAAAGAACATATAACGTACCACAAAACACGGCACTCAACTGCCATTTCGGAGCGTCAAATATTGCCAACAGGTCACCTTGACCGAAGAAAAGGACAAGAATGGCTAGAAATCCTGTGCCGGTAAAGAAGGAAATAAAAGAAGCTTCAATTACTCCTATATTTCTGCCAAGAGTACCATTCACCGCCGCTTGACTATTGAGCATAATGCCACCAATGACGGTAAATAGAATTGCGAATGTAGCCATCGTCTCTCCCCCTAATAGATTAAAACTAGTGCAATAAGCATGGAAATAATGGCAAAGATTTTTTCTTTATTTAGCTTTGCCCGTCTGCTCCCAAGCCAACCAAAGTGTTCAATAACCATACTTGTAATCAATTGACCGAGTATTAACGCCAACATGGCGAGTCCTACACCAATATATGGGACACTGATAATTAACGCTGATAAATATACGACGCCAAAAGCCCCGCCAACTAATGTCCACTTTGGTACTTTTGTGATCTTGGACATATTCCCTTTGCCAAAAAACAGCCAAAGCAAACCAAGCAGAATAGAAGCAACGAAAAAGTTATAAAAGTTCGTCTCCAACTGGCCAATGACCTGTCCAAGCTGTCCATATACCGCCCCTTGGATGCTCAGTAAAATTCCGCCGAGTAATGCTAATATGTAAGCTATATACCGCATGTCGACTTTCTCCTAACTTTTTTTACTATAGTATCCCACAAAAGACTGAAGACTGAAAACATTTCCGATAAATAAAATGACGCAAGCAACTGCTTACGCCATCTTTATTCCACTAGCTTTCAAAAAATTATTTAACACGCAGCTTTTGACCGATTTGAATTACATTTACGTTTGTAATATTATTTAGCCTCACCAATTCTGCTACCGTTGTGTTACATTTTCTAGCAATTCCAGATAAAATGTTTCCAGATTTAACTGTGTAGTAGACAGGATTAGCTGCATTCGGAATCGTTAAAACCTGGCCCACCCGAATAAAATTCGGATTACTAATATTGTTTGCCGCTTGAATGATTTTTACGGTCGTATTAAACTGCTGAGCGATTTTGCTGAGCGTATCCCCTGCTTTCACGATATACTTCTTGTTAGGAGCAGAAGCTGTCCCTGAATCGAAATTCCGAAGATATGCCGTTGGTTCCAGCGTGCTGTTTTCTTCATCAGACTCCCAGCCATAGGATGGCGCAGTTTTCTTCCGGACTTCGTAATGCAAATGAGAGCCGGTAACTCGCCCTGTTGCTCCTTGATAACCAATGAACTGGCCCATTTTAATATTCGTACCGGCCTTTACGGCGACACGATCTAGATGGGCATATAACTGCCCTCTGCCGTTCTTATCTCTTATTACTACAACATTTCCTAAATTACCTAAACCAGTACCAGACTTACCTAATCCGGCATATATGACCGTACCGGCGGTAAACGAGTAAATCGGAGCCTTATGGGCTTTGACAAGGTCAATACCTGAATGGAATTCTCTGACGCCACTTAATCGTCTCCATCCATAAGGACTCGTGACCCGATAACCTTCAAATGGATTCACCATTTTTTAGCCTCCTCTCTACTAGAAGATGCAATAGATAGTCCATACGTAAAGTTATCAACCTATTAATTTCAAAAACGAATGAATGTCATAGAATAAATAAAAAGAGCTGAGCGTACGAATTTGATTCGATACACACAGCTCATTATTTTAAAATTCTATAATTGTTTCCACACCGCAGCATAAACTTGTTTTAATGGTATTCCATGTTCCTCGGCAATCTTTCTGCACTCTTCATATTCAGGTGAGCTTTGGAAAACTTGTCCATCCTTTACACCCTGTTTGACAGTGATTGGACCCCATTCTGTTTCTACCTTGATGAATCTTCTTTCCATTCTGTGAACAGTAATCGGGTAATAGCGAATGCCCAACGTCGTTGTCTCTGCTAATAGAATCTCTTTCATGTCCTCCAATTTATCCGCGGAACATAAAAGCTGCAAAAGGACTCCAGGCCGATTTTTCTTCATATAAATCGGTGAGTAAATCACGTCATTCGCTCCGGCTTCAAATAGACGGTCCATGACATAGCCGAGCCACTCACCTGATGTATCATCGAGATTGACTTCCATTTTAAACATCTCTCTATCAATATGCTCCTCATTTGGAGGATGCTTGTTTTCCATATCAATCGCTCCCTTTACCCGCTAGTCGATCAATGAGAACAGCCTGATAGCCGCCACCAAAGCCATTATCGATATTGACGACACTCACACCACTTGCACATGAGTTCAACATGGTAAGTAGTGCGGAAACCCCATTAAAGCTGGCGCCGTAGCCGACACTCGTTGGAACTGCGATGACCGGATGGGAAACGAGTCCACCAACGACACTTGCCAGTGCCCCTTCCATACCCGCGACGACGACTGAAACCGTTGCACCTTGGATTTCCTCCGCATGGTCTAAGAGCCGATGGATTCCAGCTACTCCAACATCATAAAAACGTCTGACATTACTACCGAGCAGTTCAGCAATGACAGCCGCCTCCTCAGCCACTGGTAAATCCGACGTCCCTGCACAAAGGATGGCAATGTATCCTGTTCGTTTTTCCTGTGAATCAACCGCTTTCCAAGAAAGGATCCTTGCTGTCTCATGATAAGTAACCTCCGGATGCTTCACGAGAATTTCAGCTGCCTTCTCTTTATCTACCCGTGTTACTACAACATCATCGCCGCGCTTTTGCATCGCTTCGAAAATCGCCATAATCTGCTCAGGCGTTTTTCCTTCCCCAAAAATAAATTCAGGAAAACCCTGACGTTTTTTACGGTGATGATCCACCTTGGCAAAACCTAAATCCTCATAAGGCTTTAAAACTTTCATCGCTTCATCAATCGTCAGCTTACCTTCTTGCACCTGTCTTAAAATATTCTCCATATCGTCATCTGCCTTCCGTCGTTACTCTTCACCAATTACAACCCTTAACACGTTCGGATGCTTCGGAAAGCTTTTCGTACCTGCACCATACCCAATGGATTGTACTTTCATCGAAGGGAATGTGGTAAACTCCTCTGCCAATACCGCAATAAAAGCTGCTCCAGTTGGTGTGGTCAGCTCACCTTTCAAATCACTTTTCGAAAGTGGGACTCCTCTTAAAATCTCCAATGTTGCCGGTGCAGGAACTGGGTATACACCATGATCGATATGAATATGACCAGAGCCTGTAGGAACTGCGGATGATTTAATTTTTTCCACTCCCAGCTGTTCCAGTAAAATAGCTGTCCCGACAATATCAATGATGGAGTCGACCGCACCTACTTCATGGAAATGCACCTCATCAAGTGGCATTCCATGGATTTTTCCTTCTGCCTCGCCAATTTTCTTGAATATTTTAAGTGAAGTTTCTTTCACTTGTTCTGTCAGCTCAGATGAACGGATCATTTCCGCGATGTCACGATAGGAACGGTGATGATGGTGTCCGTGGTGATGGTGGTGATGCCCATGGTCGTGTTCATGGTCATGAACGTGTGAATGGGTATGTCCATGATGATAATCATGTGTATGGTTGTGCTCATCATGGGAATGTGTATGCTCCATATGTTCATGTGTGTGATCATGGTGATGATGCACATCATTCTTCAACAATACATCAAATTTTGTTGCTGTTATCCCATTTTTATTAACGCTCGTTACCTTTAACTCATATTCATCTTCTATATGTAACTTCTTCATTTCCGTTTCCAACTGGGAGAAATCACCGCCTGCATCGATTAACGCACCGATGGTCATATCCCCGCTAAGTCCGGAAAAACAATCAAAATAGAGGGTTTTCATTCTTGTTGCTCCTTTCGAGACAAAAAATCAGTATAGAATCATTTTAACCGTTAAAAAAGCAGTTTCCAATCTTTACGACTGAAAACTGCTTAGCTCTTAAGCGTAGGCTTTTTTCTCTTCCTGCTCAATCACTTCGTTCATGCTTCCTGTACGGTAACCTGCAAGGTCAACGGATACGTAGTCAAATCCGAATACTTTCAGTTGTTTACCAATTTCTTCGCGTTTGAAGAGTACTTCTGTAATTTTCTCTGGTGCGACTTCAATACGAGCCACGTTATCATGGTAGCGGACACGCACTTTTTCAAAGCCAAGAGATTGTAAGTATAGTTCCGCCTTGTTCACTTGGTCGATTAGGTCTGCACTCAACTCTGTTCCATAAGGAATACGGGATGCCAGGCTGCAAGATGCAACTTTATCCCAAACTGGAAGATCTAATTCTTTCGCCAATGCGCGAACATCAGTCTTATAGAAGTTTGCTTCCTGTAATACACTGCGGATGCCTTCTTCTGTTCTCGCTTTCAAACCAGGACGGAAATCCTCTTCGTCATCTTTAATCATGCCGTCTAACACGTATGGGTAATCCATTTCTTCTGCTAATTTATTAAGATGTGTGTAAAGTAATTTTTTACTGAAATACCAGCTGTCTGGATTGTTTGCCACAATTTCAGGTTGCTCAAGTTCTTTGATTTCTGTCGTATGGACACGTACTCCTAAATCTTTAGCAAGCTTTACAGCTGCTTCGAATTCCGAATCACGGAAAAGCTCTGAGTTTACTACAACTGCAAGTACGTCATCTCCTAATTCCTCTTGAGCACGTTTCAAGACAACTGCACTATCCACACCACCGGAAAATGCAACCATCACTCGACCCATATCTCGTAAAATCTTACCTAGTTGTTCGTTTTTCTCTTGAAGTTTAACCATTCCATTCACCTCGTTTAGTTGATCAATCAGGATTCGAAACCTTTTGTTCCTGATTTTCTTTCTTAAACTTATATCTATCGGCCATTTAATAAATCTAGAACGCAATCCACATCTCATCTTTATTAAATATCTGTATTTTAAGTATACAATAACTCCTCATCTTTAAACAAATCATTAAATCAAGCTTTCCAGACAATAATTTAATTTGTTTGAATGATTGTAACAATTTATAGTGCTTACGTATGAAAACGGATTAATATTGGCGATTATTTTCCGGATTCTATGAGAAGCATTCTAATTCGGGAAAATAGGATCATGTTATCTTCCGGAATCTACGAGATGGGTTTCCTTTTAGGAAAGTAGGGCAGGGATATTTTCCCGAAACAGTGTGAAGGCATCCTGTTCAGGAAAGTAAAGCAGGGGTATCTTCCCGAAACTACGTGAAGATCTCCTATTCAGGAAAATAAAACCATGATATCTTCCTAATACTGCGAGAAGACTTCCTCTTCAGGAAAGTAACCCCCCGATATCTTCCCCCAAACTAAAAGAAATCCTCCCGCTCAGGAAAGTAATCCAAATTTTATTCCCTGATAGATTAAGAGTCTGGTCCTGATTGCCTTATTATGGTAGAGTTAATATAAATTTTTGAAATATTAATAGAATCTAAAGTTTCTATTTTCCCGGAATTTGTTTTTGAAGCGTTGGTGAACAGGGGGTAGCCCAAGTGAAGATTATACCTTTTTATCTAATCTATGGTGCATTGTTTTTACTTTATATTATCAACGTTTATATACAATCATCCGCCATTGAATTCATCATCAGTTGGAGTACGCTGATTATTTTCATCCTCTCTTGGCGGCTTGCAAGTAAATTGTTTAAAATCATGAGTTTGCTTTTTGCACTGAGCGGGGTGCTGATGAATCTAAGTGGAGGGGTACCTTTTTATGAGATTCCACAGCAATTTATGAATAACATCCCGATGCTTATTTTCTTAAGTTTGCTGCCATGGATGGCAAGTGCGTTCAGTATTGGAGAGTACGACCGGGCATTGAAAAACATGAATAACACGAAGGATGGCAAGCTTTCCGGCATGTATGGAAAATCGTTGGCGACAACTTATAGCTTAACCGTTTTTATTAATGTATCTGCCATATATATCGTACAGCAGATTCTCATCGAAAAATTAAAAGGCATCGATGAAGCGGTAAGAAATGATTATTTGATCCAAGTGACATTACGGACATTTGCCCTGGCGGCGTTTTGGAGCCCAATGGAAATACTGTTTGGGATTACAATCGAAGCGACGGGAGTAAGCTTCTTATCTTATTTACCTTGGCTGTTGTTATGTTCATTCTTAGTGGCGATTATAGAGGTGTTTAATAGCAAGCGAAAGTTCGCCGAAATTCATATACCAGCTGAACAGGTAAACAAAAAGGAACTTGTACAGGCGCTAGTGAAACTATTCTTCGTTTTATCGGCATTTTTTGCCGTGATTATTACAGCAAACCATTATACGACGTGGAATTTTATATTTACAGTAGCGATGGTTATTTTTCCTTTTACATTGATTTGGTCCCTGTTCATGCGCCGTGCAGTAAAGTTTTTAAAATATGGATGGGAGAATTGGAAGAACTATAACAATGGCATGCAAAATTTTGCTGTGCTCTTCTTGTCTTTAGCGATATTCTCACAAGGATTTAATCAGACCAGCATTCCACTTTTCTTGCAAAATATCCTAGGACATATATCAGACTATACACTATTAATCTTTCTATTCATTCCTGCGGTTTACTTTGCAATGGGAATGATTGGGGTCCACCCGATAGCAACAATTGCAATTTTGCTCGAAGTGCTGAATCCTTTATTCGGCACTATCAATCCACTAAGTATTGGGATTGTACTCGTCGTTTCAGCAATGGCGACCACACCGTCATCTCCATATGGAATTAATACAACACTTACTGTGCAGAGCATCCACGTATCGCCTTACTATGTGACAAAGAAAAACTTTTCCTTTTCTTTGCTGGTGGCGGGGATGGGGATTCTCATTGCAATGCTTCTGCTTTGAAACTAATTGAAGTGGGTCAGATAAATTGGACCCACTTTAATTAGTTTTTATGTTTCCGATAGAGCTCTACTGATTTGTATCCTTGAGATAATATATCAATCATTTCTGCCTGGCGCTTATCCCGAGTTTTCTGTTGCTTCGCCGAAAATAAGTAGCGGGCCCAACCACGTTGATAGCCTGGTGTCAGCTCTTTAAAGAATTGCAATTCATTCGGATGTTCTGCTAACATTTGCTCCACATC
The DNA here is from genome assembly GCF_042678205.1 of Oceanobacillus luteolus. Lineage (NCBI taxonomy): Bacteria > Bacillati > Bacillota > Bacilli > Caryophanales > Bacillaceae > Oceanobacillus > Oceanobacillus luteolus. The sequence continues at coordinate 2,123 of NZ_JBHUDE010000005.1, read as the reverse complement.
CTTCACCTTCTCCTCATAATCTCCAACACGATGACTTGCAGCTGAAGACTTCTTAGAAGATTTCTTTTCTCTTTTTAACCCAACTACCGTAAATACCTCATCCATACTAACCATGCGGGAAAACTTCAATTCACTATCCAGCACATAACCGTCCTCACCCACCTGTAAAGCGGGGAAAATTTCATCACGATGGATATACGTGTCGTATCGTTTATTTCCCTTTTTTCGGGTAGGCGAAAAATAGATAGCCTTTCTCCTGTATTGAATTCTCCTTAATAACCTGGAGTATGTGCTGCTTCATCTCGTCGAGCATTTCAATAAAGATGAAAATTGCATCATGCTCTCCCTCGAGCTTTGTCTTAAATTCATCAAACAAATGATAATCGGACGGCTCATGTAACACAGCCATATTTTCATATTTACTTAATTTCAACTTATCGATGATCGTCACAAGAACACTCCTTTATGTTAAATATAGACGATTGTCACTTCCAATTTTCCTTGCATATGCTAATGAAAAAGCGGAGGTATCAATATGTATTACTACCCATATTATTTAGCACCAGCACCAATGCCCGTTTATCCATATGGAAACCCATATATGGATATGCGGCAACAAATGAATGCTCAACAAATCATGCAACGGCTTCGTTCCGAGCATGGTAATCTATATACACAACTTGAGCAGGCCGGCATGAACAGACAAATTGCCGATTACGCCTTTTTCTTTATCGTTAATTATACACTGAATCAAGCAAATACAAACCAAAGTGCCAATCAAATTTATCAGCAGTTCCAAAGACAAGTCCCTTGGTTCACCTTGTTGTTTACCCAACTTAATATACCAAGGAATGTCATGGACCGTATATTAACGCAAGTCATTCAAATTGTATTGGATCTCATACGACCTGGTCAGCCTAGCCCTGGTCCTGGCGGCGGGTGGTCAGGCTGGGAAAGTTTAGGTGGTGCGCTGACATCAGCACCTGCAGCAGCATCTTGGCAAAATAACCGACTAGACGTCTTCGCTCGCGGTACTGACAATGCGCTCTATCATATTTGGTGGGATGGCAGCAGATGGAGTAACTGGGAAAGCCTTGGTGGCGTTCTAACATCCTCGCCTGGTGCAGTTTCTTGGGGACCGAACCGAATTGATGTATTTGTTCGTGGAACAGACAACGCACTTTATCATAAATGGTGGGATGGCAGCAGATGGAATGATTGGGAAAGTCTTGGCGGCACATTGACAAGCGGGCCAGCTGCTTCTTCACGCCGAGCAAATCAGCTCGATGTTTTTGTGAGAGGTACGGGGAACCGGCTTTATAGACGATCTTGGAATGGATCCCGTTGGGAAGAGTGGGAAGACCTCGGCGGTAACTTGAATTCAGAACCGGCAGCTGTTTCCTGGGGACCGAACCGCATCGATGTGTTCGCAAGAGGACAAAATAATAATTTGATTCACAAGTGGTGGAACGGAAACACATGGAGTAATTGGAAAAACCTCGGAGGAACGTTTACGAGCGCACCAGCTGTATCTTCCAGAAGGGCAAATCGGTTAGAGGTCTTTGCTCGAGGCAGAGGAAATAGACTTTTCCGAAGAGAGTGGAACGGCACTCGCTGGAGTGAATGGGAAGACCTTGGAGGCAACTTGAATTCTGCCCCAGCTGCCGTCTCTTGGGGGCCGAACCGTACAGATGTCTTTGCAAGAGGGCAAAATCAGGATTTGATTCATTTGTGGCGGGGACAATAATGTGCATTCTTATTCCTAAACTCCTTATAAAAGCATAAACAAGAAAATTTCAGTTGTATTAGTGTTCCTAGATGCCTTGTAAATGTACGAACGGGGGAAATTTCTTTGCATTCGTGTTCCTAGATGCCTTGTAACTGCACGAAAAGAGGATGTTTTTTTGCATTCGTGTTCTTAGAAGCCCTATAACTGCACGAAAGGAGGATATTTATTTGCATTCGTGTTCTTAGAAGCCCTATAACTACACGAACGGAGGATATTTATTTGCATTCGTGATAACGTCCTTATAATTGTGTAAAAAGGTATAAAAAAATAGGTCATCTTCCAGACCCATGTTAAAATATTTTCGACCAAGAAAACAACACATGGAGGTAGGAAA